>NZ_BKZR01000030.1:0-46053 GCF_008974225.1 Weizmannia acidilactici
GAGCCAACAAAATTTCCAATTCACTTGTTTTTAACCCTTGACATCACACCGTAGGACTTAAAAAACGTTTTCTTCTATTGTAAGACTTCTTTTCCTTTCTTTCGAGTAGGAACGGAAAATTATCCGACAATCATTCCATATATTTTTTTTAAATACCCCTTGCAATTCTAATTTTATTATAATATAATTTATATTGTCTTGATGATCACACGCTGGTGTAGCACAGTTGGTAGTGCACTTCACTCGTAATGAAGGGGTCGTAGGTTCGAGTCCTATCACCAGCATCACCATCCTTTATATAAGGTTTCTCCTGTATAGGAGAACCTTATTTTTGACAAATATTATGGAGAAGTACCCAAGCGGCTGAAGGGGACGCACTCGAAATGCGTTAGGGCGGGTTACCGTCGCGTGGGTTCAAATCCCACCTTCTCCGTTCATATTCTATAAAAAAATTCCGGGGGTTACCCCGGAATTTTTTTATGCTCAAGAACCGCATGCCAGATCATTGTCCCAATCGCCGTAAACGGGATTGGGAAACACGATGAATTTATTGCCGAATTCGCTGCGGAAACGGACCGCTTCCTGGTTGCGCGCCTTGTTTCCTTTTCCGTCAAATGCTTTTGCAAAATCCCCCAAATTATCGCCAAACAAGGCGATCAGTTCATGGTTTTTTTCCACCGTTTGGCGGCGCGTTTCTTTGCTGTCCGTTTCTTTTCTGAGCAGCACATGCGATGGAACTGCCTGCGGGATGCCTTCTTTCTTCAAATTTTTCAGCGTCGCGGCAAGATATTTTTCGCTCCGGTTTGAAATGTAATAAATATCAATTCCTTTTTGGTCGGCGTATTTTAAAAACGACAGCGCACCGGGCAGCGGTTTTGCTTCCTCTTTTTTCACCCAATCTCCCCAGCCGTCACCGAAAGAGATTCCTTTTTCCACCATATACGTTAAATACGGCCCGTTATCGAGCACCGTTTCATCCAAATCAAGCACAATCGCCCGCTTCTTTTTTACATGTGTGCGCAGGCTTTCATCTATGCGCTTTTTCCCTATATTGTACCCCTGGTAATAGAGTGCCTTCGCTTCACCCGAAGTGCGGTACCAGGCAAGGCCCCATTTCGACTGCTCGTCTTTCTGTTTTGCCGTGCAGCCGGAAACAACGGCCGTATTCGAGGCGGCAGCTTCCTTGTTTTGGTTTTCACTGGCGGCCGAGCATCCTGCACTGCCCAGCACCAACGCGCAGACAATGAATACTCCGGCAAACATTTTCATGTTCGTCCCTTCTTTCTGAAGCGCTTTTAAACTTAGTATAATGAAAAATGCGGAAATGATACATACAAGCAAAAAGCAGAGGCCTGAAAACAACTTCAAGCCTCTGCCCTTTTATATCCCCTTCATCCGTTCCGGCAGGGTTTGGATCGATTCCACCACCGCATCCAGCTTGACCTCAATCCGATACAGCAGATAAACGGTGACCGCAATCGGAAACCCGACCTCACTGATGAGCGTTATCATCTCCTGCATCAACCCGCTCTCCTCCCGTGAAAACAAAGCGGCCCCCAATTTCGTGCCGAGGGAACAGGGGGCCGCCGTTTCCATTATTGAAGTGTATAGTCGGTAATATTTTGTTCAATCAGGCGCGCAGCCTTCATGGTGGTCAACGGCATGCCGGCAGGACTGACAAGGACGCCCGACCCCAAGATCTGCACCATGGCACTTTTTAATTTTGCCGTATCAACCGGTTCGGCCGGGCTGTCAACTGCCACGCGCACCGTTTTGCCGTCTTCGGATACAAATTGAAGTTCCAATGTTTTCAATTCACTATTCCCCCTTTAGAATTAGCTTAAAATATCGTTGTTGTCAATGCGCTCGACCGTAACCAAAGGCTTTTGCTGCAGGGACGCGTAGGCCTGCGCGAATTGTTGGATGCTGTCCGGCGTTGCCGTCAGCGCCACATTTGTAAATGTCTTCGTTTTCGTCACCGGTTTCCCCTTTTCATCCACTCCATCGTCAAAAATCAATGAAATGCGGGAACGTCTTAAATATGCTTGCGCCATTTCCCGCTCACCCCCTTTCACCCCTTATATAGTGACCAGCGGGGAAAAAGGGCACCTCCATGCGCAAAATTTTTGGAAAACTGATAAAAGAGGCTGAAACCATTTGGGAAATATATGAAAGCTACGCGTTCTTTATAAGGCTTTAAAGACATTTCATGGCCTGAATTTTATGCCTAACGGTTCTGAGAAGAGTTATCAGAACCATTTCGTACCTGAATTTTTAATCTAACGGTCATTAACAAACCATACAGGCTGATATTTTCGTGAAAGGGAGTTACTGAAGACCGTTCCGTCCATAAATATAAATGGCTGCCCGGCTGCAAAAACGACCTGCCCCGCACATGATACGCGAAAACAGGCAGTGCCCGCTGTATAAAAAATTAATGGATCAAACCGAGCCGCATCGCCTTTACAGCCGCTTCCGTGCGATTTTTAGCATGCAGCCGTTTCATTAAGCTTGACACATAATCCCTCACCGTATATTCGCTCAAATGCAGAATTTCAGCCGCTTCCATTGTCGATGCCCCGTCTGCCAAAAGCTGGAGGATATGGATCTCGCGGGCGGACAATTGGACAAGCTCCAATTGTTTTTCGTCCCACTGGTTCGCCTTTAAAAATTTGGTCAAAAGCTCCCCTGCGCTCTGGCCAAATTTCAAGAGCGCCGTGAATGTGCTGCTGTCCACCTGGAAAAACTTTCCCGGCCCCTGGTCCAAAATGGCGCCACCGATCAGCGTCCCTTCCGACGGCACACAGATCGGCGCCACGACGACGGATTCAAGCTGGAACTGCTTCACATATTGCATTGGGAATTCTTCCGATGCTTTCGGAATATAAAGCGGCTGGAAATGCTGCACCATCTTCGGCTGCGGTTCCGCATTTGCCAAGGTTTTTGAAATGGACGGGAAATGGTGGATCGCTTCTTTTATATTTTGGATATCCGCATTATTAAAATGGTAGCCGAAAAGGCCGAACCCTGCCCCGTCACTTGCCGAATAACGGAACAGGGCACAGCGCTCAAACGGCAGGTATTGTGCATAGCCGTAAGCGATATTTTGGATGGCTTCGTTTAAATCCTGCGACCGCATAATCCATTCGTTAAACAATATGACCGCATCTTTCCACTGGTCCCCCGCATAGATTTTCACACTTATTTCTTCTTCCATCTGCAAAAGGTGCATTGCATACGTCAAAAAAGGGATGGTTGCCGAAACATCATGGTCGCTCATGCAAAAAATCAGTACTTCATTTTTCCATGGGACAGGGAATACATCCCGTTTTTCATCCGGCTTCTTGCGCGGCGTCAGCTTCAATAAAGCTTCCGACAGCCAGAACCATGAGGGGTCCGCCCGTTCATACAGCTCACTCGTAATGATGCCATCATCCATTCCGATCACTTTTTTCAGGCGGTATCCCCCATCCACATGGCTGATCCTCGCAATCCACTCAATCCGAAGCTGTTCGGACTGGACAAGCTGTTCGCAGAATGCCTCTATATGGAATGCTTCCTGTTTCGAGATGAGCAGCGCTTTTTCGCAAATTTTTGAAAATAAATATTGGACGGAAGGATGCAGATGGAAAGAACGGGTCGTGCTTTCCTTGATCGCCTTATGCACGGAATTTTCAATCAGTGCCAAAATAAAAATCAGCATATGCGGCTCCGGCGGACGGTTAAATTCTTTCACCCATTGGGAACGGATATTGTAAATCAACGTTTCAACCGATTGCTGGTCGGAACGGAAAAAGGCGGTGAAGCAATTGAAAGCGAATTCAAAAGCATTCGCACTGCCTTTATGCGTCTCCTTTAAATATCGCAAAATTTCCTTGCATTCCGACGTAATTTGCTGCTGGTGCGAACGCAAAAGATCAACCCCGTGTTTCATGACCATTTTCATATGCGCATTTAACGACAGTGACACCTTTCTCCCCCTTCATCCATTTTTAACCCCTTTGCCAAGCTTTTTTCCTTCTATATTATCATATTAGCACGGCATCGGTGTTTTTTTAAGACCGGCCGGTATTTTGCACACGATATTTGTAGGCCCGGGCATAAAAAATTTCCTACAATCATAGGAATATATTTTTTAGCCCGAAATGAATAAAATAAAGAAAAAATGTAAGCGATACCATTATAGAAAGGAGGGGATATTCCGCGTTTTTGCTTCCGATCCGCACGGCTTTATAAATTGATTTTTTTTCACAAGGGGAGGATTGTACATGAACGAAGGGGCTTTAGTGATTCAAGGGAAAACGTCGAAAAAATGGTTCTTTTCATCGCTGCTTGCAGGGCTTTTATTTTTAGGAGGATTATTGGCGGTGCTCGGCATCAACGGGGTTGCTGTTGCGGCTTCAGTCGGGGGCATCGGCAAGTTTAACGTTTCATTTAAGGAAATGCAGGGGCAGGGCTTTAAATTATACGGAGACTTATACGGGGATCCTTCCAAAGGCGCAGATCACGTCAAACCTGTCTTTGTGAATGAAATTGATCAAGTGACCATTCAAGATCTTGTCATTGCAAAAAATGTTTCGATTCCGCTCCTCGGCGACTATCAAGTAAAAATTACAGCAGGGGACGGGGACACACCTGTACATCTCAAAGGTTTGATCCAAAAAGCGGCATTGATTCAAGGAGACGCCGTCTTTACAAATATGAATATTTCCGAAAACTATGTAACTGCAGACGACCCTGAAGCCGTGAAAAAAGGCTTTACGCAGGGGTCAGATACATTAACGATCAGAAACGGCAGCTTGGATACGCATTATCTTTTCCAAAAAGTGGCGAATCTGCCGGATCTGAAAGTACAGCTTGTGAAAAAATAGGCTTGTCTTCAAGGAGTGATCATAATGGGCAAGTTCCATGTGTTCCGCACCAAATTTAAAAGCTGGAGAAGAAGCCGGCCGTTCTGGGGGGCAACGTTTACGTTGCTCTCCGGAATGATTATTTTATATGTGCCGGTCCAGCTTCTCGAAGTGGCAGCCGCACCTGGGAGTATGGTTTCCATCGGCCTCATTTTCGGCGGTGTTATTTTCCTGATCGGCGGAATGGGATATTTTTTCCCAAAATTCAATATTGTGTTCGGCGTTTTGACGATTTTCCTATCCGTCCTTTCCATTATGGGCGCAATGGGCGGATTTTTAATCGGTACCCTGCTCGGCATTATCGGCGGGTCTTTATCTGTTTCATGGAGAGTGATCAAGCAGGAAGAACCGGCGGCTGAAATGGGTTCCATCCGGGAAATTGCCGCAGGGACAGTAGAAGAAAAATAAAGACTATTGACAGAAATGGTGATGCAAGTGAAGAAGACAAAATCTTTCCTGTTTATAGCCGCATTCATCGCATTCAATTTTTGCTTTTTTGTGAATCTAACGGTGGCTGAATCCCCAACAACAGATGGTTTCATTATGGAAGCGGACCACGTTGAAGGATTGATGCTCGCCCCTGCCATTGTCACAGACGATACAATGACAAAGCAAAACCAGGTAATGCTGCGTCTGCAATATTCGGATGCAACCATCTACGGGTTAAAAATTACGAAAGTGCTGCAAACATCGGAGGGCCCGGTAACCGTCCACATGAATGCGGCCGGCCCTATTCATTTGAAAAATATGAAAGTGGACGTCACAAAAGCGGAATTCAGCGGAATTTACGCCCCCGACAAATTGGACGGGATCGGTATGAAAGATGTCCGCCTCGTTGCCCATCAACAGCTGGCGGGAATTGCAGATCTCCCAAATTTGGATGTAACGATGGAAAATGGCGCTGCCAATATCGATACTTCAAGTTCAGATGAGGAAACATTGCGGAAAATCGCCGACCAGCTGACCGAGCTGCTGAAATCGGGTGGTGGAACGGAACAAAAAGACGTCAAAACAAAGTCTGATGCTTCCGGAAATAAAGGGAGTGGCAAAACTCCGGATCAAAGCAAGGATAGCACCCCGGATACGGAAAAAGCCAAATCTGATCATTCAGCAAAACAAACGGAAAATCATTCTGAAGAAAAATCTTCATCCGAGGCTTCCCGCTCTTCCGCCCAATCCGGGCAAGACGGAGGCAATCTAGGTGCAAACGTTCAACAAAAAGAAGGCAGCAGCTCCGAAAATCAGGAGCGAACTGCCCTCTTTTGCTTTATTGAAACAAATTGGAGATTGCATCAAAGATTTTTTTGAAGAAATCCTGCACACTTTGCCAGAAACCTTTATCGCCTGCCGCTTCTTTGATTTTATTGCTTAGTTTGTCAGACAAACTGCCCAGTTCGCTTTTTACCGAATCAAAGTTGATATTCAGCTTACGCATTTGGTCAAATAAATCATACAAGAGCTGCCGGTCGGAGTCGGTCAGATTGATATTTAAATCTTTTAATTTATCGTCAACAATTTTTTCGATATCTTCTTTGGTCGCCGGATGCTGGGCCGCGATCTCCTGCTTAATTTCGGTCAAAAGCTGTGTAACCTGGTCATTGCTTAACCCTTCTTTTTGCGCCAAATCGGTCGCCACATTCAATTCCTGGCTGGCAACTTTTGTCCGGTCCGAATCAAGCTTGTCGCCCGAACTGCTGGAGTCGTCGTATGCTTTGTAAATGCCGACGAGTGCGGAGTGCCCGGTAACTTTTAAAGGGGAAGCCACTTCGATGTCCGCATTCTGGACACCGGCCGTCAGCAGCGCGTTTTTATACATATCCGCCGTTACTTCTGTAATATTGTCCGGCGTTACAATATGGACCTGGACGCCGCCGGAATCGGTTCTTGTAATTTTCGCCGAAGAATACATATGCGAATTGCGGTTTCCGTCTGGGATGTAGTGGACGAGGTCATCGCCCGTCACAGTAATTTCTTCCACATTGCTTGCGTCGTCAACGCCAAGATCTTTTTCCACTTCCGCTTTTTGGGAGGCGGAAAGCGCCGAGCCGACTACGACAATCGGCTGCCCATACTTTTCATCGATTCCCGTATCACTATTTCCGGAAGCCTTGGCAATGCCATTCATGCCAAACCCAAGCGCAACCGTGACTGTTAATCCCATTAAACCCAATCTTTTCAACATGTTACTTTCTCCTTTTCCTGTTTTGAAATGTTGCCGGCCGTGCCGTAAGCCATTTCAAGGATGCCTGTAAACATACATCCTAAATTATAATGCAATCATTACCATTGCACCATGAGTTTTCCCTAAAAATTTGATGAAAAACGGGCCCTTGTGCCTGAAAAAAGTTTTGAAAATCAAATACGATTTCTAGATAACGCTTTCAAAATATTGAATTTTATACTAAAATAAAGATAGCAGTTACGACACAAACAGGAAAGGTGTTTGCTCATGGGCAATCAAATGCAGTCATTTCCGTGTCTTCACAGGATTCAAACGATGTACGCAGAATTTAGTGAAAAAGAGAGAAAAATCGCAGACTACATCCTCAGTAATCCGCAGCATTTGGTTCACAGCACGATCAACCAGGTTGCGGACGATTTGCTCGTTGCCGACGCCACCGTGTTTCGTTTTTGCAAACGGATCGGTTTCAGCGGTTTCCAGGCCATGAAAATCGCATTGGCTGCGGAAGCCGCACGCCCTGAAATAGAAGTGAACGAGGCCATCAAAGATACTGACAGCGAAAAAGCTGTTGCGGTAAAAGTGTTCGAATCAAATATCCAAACGCTGCGGGATACGATCCACACTTTTAACCAAAAACATCTTCATGATGCCGTCGAATTTATCCGCAAAGCAAACAGCGTCATCTTTTACGGCTTCGGCAGTTCTGCGATTGTCGCACTCGATGCGCACGAAAAATTTTTGCAGACCGATCTTAAAACGGCGGCTTATACAGACCCACATTTGCAGCTGCTAAGTGCGGCGAAGTTAACGAGCGATGATGCGGCGATACTGATCTCCCACTTTGGATCGGATAAGGATATGCTGAAACTGCTGCATGCCATCCAGGAAAACGGCGCCAAAACGATCGGGATTACGCAATTTGCCAAATCTCCGCTCAGCCAGAAAGTGGATGTTCCTTTGTTTACGGTTTCGCAGGAAACTGATTTCCGCTCCTCTTCCTTTTCTTCGCGGATTGTGCAGCTCAGCATCATTGACGCCCTCTATGTGAATGTCATGGTGAAGACAAAGGACGAAAATGAAGAAGTTTTGCAAAAAAGCAAAGAAACTTACACCGTGTGACAGTGCCCCGCCTGTATGCCGACGGGGTGTTGCCGCATTTTTGTATCTTTATTCCCCGCTGAATAAAGTAAATCTCGACCCTAGGACATTCCTCTGGAGCTCCGCCACCATTTTTACAATATCCGGATCAGGCCGGACAACCGATTTGGCCTGCTGGCTGAGGATTGCATAAACAGGCTTTGCTTCCGATTTTGCACGTGAAACAACCCAACTTCCCCCCTTTTTTTCAAGCGTCAAGTCGACAACCCCGAGATGGCTTCCCCATCTGCCCGGCATCACTGCGGGTACGCCGTTGATCGTCCCTTTCCGTATATCGACGCCGGGAACCCCCGCAAAAACTTCACTTGGAAAAACCCTGTGCTGGTGGCCGAATAAAATGGCGTCAATTCCCTTTACCTGGCTCAGCAAATAAACGGCATCACCGGTATAAAAAGGCTGTTTCGCGGGCGGATCCACGCCGCAATGGGCCAAAGCAATGATGAGATCGGCCCCCTCTTGTTTCATCTTCGGAATAAAATGCGCTGCCGTTTGCATAATATCTTTCGCCTTAACCCTTCCTTGAAGCCCCGGCTTTTCCCATTCAATCACGGACGGGGTAACAAAGCCGATGACCCCGATTTTCAAATGATGATGGCGCCCGAGCCTGTCTTCAACTTTTTTGTCCAAAATGACATAAGGTTTAAAAAAGTTCTGTTCGTCCATATCGTTTTTCCCGAAGTTGTAGTAAATGTTGGCATTCACAAACGGAAATTGTGCGCCGCGGATCGTTTGGACCAAAAAATCAAGGCCATAATGGAAATCATGGTTACCCATTGTCGCGGCATCATATTGCAAATGATTCATCACCTTGATAAAAGGGTGGACTTCCCCTTTTTTCAGCGGGCGCCGCGCCGCATAGGCCGCCATATCGTTTCCCTCAAGCAAGTCCCCGTCATCAAAAAGCAACGTATTTTTTGCCATCTTTCTTTCCTGGGAAATGAGCGACGCGGTCAGCGCCAGCCCGTAAGTTTCCACCTCCGAGCGGGCTGCATAATCGTAATTGAGCATATATCCGTGCAAGTCCGTTGTTTCCAATAACCTTAAATCGACCGGGGCCTGTTTCGGCTGGAACAAAAAAGCCGCCTCTGCTTCCTTCCCCCGGGAAAAAACCGCTGCCAAAAGTATGCATACAGCCGCCCGTCTCAGCATTTTTCTTCCGTCCATCTGAATCCCCCTTCCATTGGCGGCGGTGCAAAAAATGTTGAACTTAGTTTGCGCCCGCCCGTCCTCCATTATTTCGGACCGCCCTGTAACAATCATTGGCAAAACTTTGTTAAAACTTACTGGAATTTGATCGCTTTTCCAGCCTGCGCACAAAAAAAGAAAGCGATGAGCTTGTACCCGTTGTGGTATCTCACCGCTTTCCTGTATCGTATTTATTCAGTCAATTTAAGATTCAGTCGCATATTGGGCATCGCGTTCTCCGCTGATTTCGGCGAGATATGCTTCCCCTTTTGCTTTATCATATTTGCCTTCCCACTTGGACACAATAATGGTTGCGAGCGAATTGCCGATGACATTGCAGGCCGTTCTTGCCATATCAAGGATACGGTCGATCCCGGCAATAAAGGCGAGTCCTTCAAGCGGAATGCCGACAGAGCCCAATGTTGCCAAAAGGACAACGAACGATACGCCCGGCACGCCGGCGATACCTTTTGATGTCACCATCAGCACCAATACGAGCGAAATCTGTGCGCTGATCGATAAATGGATGCCGTACATTTGGGCAATAAACAAGGCGGCAAGCGACTGGTACAGCGTTGAGCCGTCCAGGTTAAACGAATAACCGGTTGGAATCACGAGCGTCGTAATCGATTTCGGACAGCCGAATTTTTCCATTTTCTGCATCAGTTTCGGCAGCACCGTTTCCGAGCTGGCGGTTGAGTAGGCCAAAATCAGTTCATCTTTCAATATCTTAAAAATATGGAAAATATTGACGCGAAAGATCCAAGCAATCAAACCAAGGACAACCACAATAAAGAAAATAATCGTTCCGTACACGGTTAAAACGAGTTTACTTAACGGGATCAGCGATTTAAGCCCGAATTGTGTCACTGTCACGCCGATCAAGCCGAATACGCCGATCGGGGCAACTTTCATGACCAAATTCGTGACATAAAACATTGCCTCACTTACGCCCTGGAAAAAGTGGAGCACCGGTTTCCCCTTTTCGCCAATCGCGGCAACCCCGATCCCGAACACCACGGAAAAGAAGATGATCGGAAGCATATTCCCTTGCGATAATGATTCAAACAAGTTGGTCGGCACAATATTTAAAATCGTATCGATAATGCCGTGTTCCGAAGTTTCTTTCGTTGTCTGCACATAACTGTGGATATCCGTTTTTGTCAGCGAGCTCATATCGATTCCTGTGCCCGGATGGACAATATTCGCGGCGAGTAGCCCGACAACGATCGCAATCGTCGTGACAATTTCAAAATAAATCAAGGTTTTAAAGCCGAGCTTTCCGACCTGCTTAATATCCCCGGCCCCGGCAACGCCGACAATTAAGCTGGAAACGACGATCGGAATGACAATCATTTTAATCAGCCGCAAAAAGATATCCCCGAACGGCTGCAGAATATTCGAAACGGTATCATTGCCATGGAAAACTCCACCAATGATAATGCCAAGAATAAGTCCGATAAAAATCTGCCAAGCCAAGCTGATTCTTCTCATGAAATTCCCTCCCAGATGTAAAATATTTTTGGCTGTCGATGATCGCAACATCCGCTTTGTGAAAACGCGCTTGCAAATCCGGAGCCGCCCCCGGGGTTCCAGCGCGCCGGATTCCCTTTAGGGGCTGCAAAATATTGCGGAATCAGCCATTTTTTTTAAAGCGGTATGCCAAACCGTACCCCTGTTCCGCGGCCGGCAAACCGGGTTCATGGTTTAAAAAAAACCACGAAAGAGAGAGACTCCTTCGCAGCACAAAGCTTAAGAAGACGTGTCCAAAAAACACGTGCAGTTCTCTCCAGACGCTTACGAGGTTAGCTGACGGATTAGGGAGTAAAGAGTCTCCCCACCTTTCTAAAGAAAGGTTTCACCCCTGGTGCCGAAACACCGAATGGTTCCCCCGCTTACATGAAGCATGTAATTGAGCGATCATATGAAGTTCGAAAAAAGTAATTCCAACCATCCTTCAAATAGTTTTTTAGCGTCCGTGCCTATTATATAATATTTTAATATAACTTAGCAAATATATTTTACTTATAAAAAATTGCATAATTAATAGTAACGGCCTCAACTTCACCCTTTCCATATAATTTGTTAAAATGATAACAAACTTATTTTTCATGAAAAGAGGTAGGACATGGCTACTTTTTATTTTGTGCGCCACGGCCAGACGGAGTGGAATGCTGACAGGAACAGATACTGCGGAAGGAGCGATATCGGGTTGTCAGAATTGGGCATCAGGCAGGCGGAACTGGCGGCCGAAGCTTTAAAGGATGTTCCGTTTGATGCCGCTTATTCATCGACATTAAGCCGCGCTTATGATACGGCGGAAATTCTGCTCCGGGGGCGGAACCTGCCTATCGGGAAAGACCCGCGTATCGTCGAAACCGACTTCGGTATGTGGGAAGGGGAAAGATTGGAAGATTTCTCCGTCAAGTTCCCGGACAATTGGGAGGCATGGCTCCGCGACCCGGGTACAACGAAGGCGGGCTATACAGGAGAGAATGCAGTCCAAGTCTATACCCGCTTCCGTGAATGTGTCGATGAATTGGCACAGAAGCATCCGGATGGGACAATCCTTGTGGTTGCCCACAGCATGGCCGTCCGTTTTTTTGTTGCAGGAACCTTGCAGGTGCCTTTTAAAAATTATCGCATGATCCCGCAGGACAATACCGGCATTACGATTTATAAACAAACCCCGGAAGATTCCCGCTTCCTGGCGATTAATATCAACACGCATTTATATTCTATAAAATGAATCTATTTAAATTTCATACTATTTTTTGAATATAATAATAGAAGCTGTTCGTATTCAAAAAAGCGGTGGATTCTGGTCAACCCGCCGCTTTTTGAATACATTTTCATAACGAAAACGATTACATATAGAAAAAAGTTTAAATCAATCTTCTTTTCATGCTAAACTGTAGATGGACTATAAAAAAAAGAGCCGGGAACGCAAAATCTTTCATCACTATTGGGGAACTGAAAGAGATTTTATCAGATTTCATTAGAAAATAGGGGGTATCTTTGTCTACACGTCTATTTTCATGCTGTCCCCGGCCCTTTATCACGATATCCGTAAAAAGGGATACTTGTCCTTCGACAAATAATTTCTATACATTTATATTATACACAATTATTTTGGATGTCAACCACCATTTTTGATTTTTTTAAGGAGAAATGGCTATGGCCAATCATGGGAAAGAAAACATGAAAGACGTAAAAGAAATATTTGCAGCGCGCTTGAAGAAAATGCGGACGGAGCGGGGTTACAGTCAGCCCGGGCTTGCAAAACGCATCGGCGTGAGCGACCGCAATATTTCCAACTATGAAACCGGGTATAGTTTTCCTTCTATTAAAGTGCTGTACCGCATCTCACAAGTGTTAAAAGTTTCAATCGATTATCTGCTGGGGCTGACCAACCATCCGGAACTTGATGAAACAAATGATGCTGTCAGCAACCCGGAAAAGAAGCTGCTGGAAACGTTAAGCAATGAACCGGATTTGTATCAATTGATGCTGAAAGATCCCGAGAAAATGGCAAACCGCATTTACCGGACGTGGAATTTGATTAGAGAACTGAATGACCATGGCGATGGCGAAAATACATAAACCATTTTAAGCAAAAATTAAATGATCTCCTTCATAATGGACAACGTGGGAATCACCCACGAAAGAATGACATTGTAAAGGAGATATGGTTATGGCAAAAACAACAAAAGCCCATTTTTTTGTTAGCCTCATTACATCAATCTTACTCTTCCTGCAGGCAGGATTAGGACTTTATACTTATTTCACCAGCCCGAAGCAAAACGGGCAAGCAGCAGCCATGCATGGCGGTATGGGGCAGGCAACGTTTGGAGGTTCTTCAAGCAGCAGTTCCAGCAGCTCATCCGGCAGCAGTTATTCAAGCAGCACAAACAGTATGCCATCCGGAATGCCAAGCGGTATGAAGCAGACAAGCAACAGTTCATTCTCGCTCATGCGCATGGAAACCGGCACAGCCGGCTTAGTGATCAATCTCGTCTTTCTGCTCGTTTCCTTGTTCGGTTTCCTCTTAGCATGGAAGGTGCGGAGCGGAAACAAAGTGGAAATTGAATAAATCGCTCCCCCTTTTTCGAAGGGGGTTTTTCATGCCTTCATATTGCCAAAAAAAGAGCGGCCCTTATTTGCCGCTCTTTTTTTCCTGCAACTCTTTACGCCTTTTTTTTGGAAAAGTAATCGTAAACTTTGTGCCTTCGCCGAGTTTGCTGTCCACTTTGATTTTCCCGTTATGCTTTTCGACAATCCACTTTGCAATGGAAAGGCCGAGGCCGAGGCTGTCGGTTTTGGTGCGCGATTTGCTGACCTGGTAAAAACGGTCAAAGATTTTTTCACGGTCTTCTTCTTTCAGGCCGATTCCGTTATCTTCCACAGTTATCCCGACTTGGTTTTTGCTTTCAAAGCAGGCAAGCTGGATTTTTCCATCATCCCCGGTATATTTCATCGCATTATCCAACAAAATGACAATCAGCTGATGGATCCGGTCCTGGTCACCCGAAAAAGTAATCGGCGGCGCGGATTTTAAAATGATTTCTTTCCCCTGTATTGATGCCAATTCCGAAAAATGGTCCACGATTTCTTTCATGAGTTCATCCAAATAAAAATCCTTTATTTCAATTTCAATTTCATTTGAATCGGAACGCGCCAACGTCAGCAGGCTGGAAACAAGTTTTGTCAGGCGCCTGCATTCTTTTAATATCGTAGAAATGTCCGGGAGAATATCCTGGACGGTTTCATTCGGCTTCCGCAACAAAAGCTCAACCCGCGACTGGATAACCGCGAGCGGGGTGCGGATTTCATGGGAAGCATCGGAAACAAATTGCGTCTGCTTTTCCCAAGAAGCTTTGATCGGCTTTAATGCCCTTTCCGCTAAAATCAGTCCGGCAATCACGGCAAGGAGGCTTGCCAGCGCGCAGCCGGCAATGGTAATGATCAGCAGTTTGTGAAGCATAATGACTTCCCCGTCTATCTGCTCCACGAATTGGATTTTGACATTTTCCCCCTGCATGACGCCTCTTACCGTATACGTACGGAAATAATGTCCTTCCACCTCAATCGTATCCATAATGTCATAATGTTTCGGCGCAAATTTCTCCTCGTTATCTTCGTAAATATATGCATCCGGCCCATTATCGGCATGCGTCAGCAATTCATTGTCCCGGCTCCAGATCAATACGCGCAGGCGGATATCACCGTGAATATCGCCGTCCCTGCCAACGCCGGTTTTTTCGATCCGGTTCAATGCGGAATAAATACTCCGGTCGGCTTCACTGTACATATGTGTGCGCACATACAAATAAATGACCGAACCTAGCACCGCAATCAGTAAAATGAACACGCATGAATTTAAGACTGTCAGCTTGATTCTTGTTTTCCGGAACATCGATTATTCTTTGGGCTCCTTTAAAATGTAACCGATCCCGCGCACATTTTGGATGTCTTTATGGTATCCATATGGTTCCAGTTTTTTTCTTAAATGGTGGATGTACACTTCGACAATTGCAACGGTCGTGTCACTATCAAATCCCCAGACCCTGTCAAAAATCTGTTCCCTTGTTAAGATATTGCCGCTGTTTTGGATCAGGTATTCGAGCAGTTCATACTGGGTAATCGTCAGCTTGACCGGATGGCCGTCCACTTTGATTTCTTTGTCCTTCCCGAATAATTCGATCCCGCGGTAACGCAATGTATGTTCAATTGTCATATTGCTTGTCCTTCGCAACGAAGCGCGGATCCTTGCTTTCAGTTCGGCCGTCTGGAACGGTTTGACGATATAATCATCGCCGCCGATCTCAAGCCCTTTGACCCGGTCTTCCAATGAATCTTTGGCGGTGACAAACAATACAGGCGTCATAATTTGGTCTTTCCGCAATTCTTTTAATATCGTAAAGCCGTCCATTTCGGGCAGCATAACATCGAGCAAAATTATGTCGTAAATATTTTGCTGTGCCAAAAAAAGCGCTTCTTCCCCGTCTGTCGCGGTTTCCACTTCAAACTCATCTTCGAGCATCCGTTTCATGGATTCCAACAATGATACATTGTCTTCTACGATTAAAAGTTTCATGCAGCAATACCTCCATTTTCCCCATTATATCAAAAACATTTTGTGCACAAAATGGCCATTCTCTTTCCTTTTTTGTGACAAGTTTCGCGAAATCCGCTTCCCGCCCGGCACGCTTTTCCATCAGGGGTATTGCGGATTTCATGCTTGCAATCTATTGAAAAAACACTTGGATCATTATCATCCAAGTGTTTTTCATGTTATTCATATCGTAAAGCCTGGATCGGATTCAATTTTGAAGCTTTGTTTGCCGGGAAGACGCCGAACACGACACCGACGATTAATGAAAATCCGAAGGCGAGTGCAGTTACCGGCAGCGACAGCGACACGGATGCACTGGCAAACAGCCCGTAAATTTTGATGGCGGCGAATCCGACGCCGACGCCGAGCAGTCCGCCAAGCGCGCTCAATACAATCGCTTCAATCAGGAACTGTACGAGAATATCTTTCCGTTTCGCCCCGATCGCTTTCCGGATCCCGATTTCTTTCGTCCGCTCCGATACCGAGACGAACATAATATTCATGATCCCGATCCCGCCGACAAGAAGCGAGATGCTGGCAATGCTGCCGAGAAGCAGTGACATCGTATTTTGCACTTCGCTCATCGTATTCATGATATCCTGCGAATTGGAAACACTGTAGTAATCACTGTCATGGAAAACGGATAGAAGCGAATATTTAACTTCTCTTTCCACAAACGAAACTTGATCGGCGCTTGCCGCCTGTACGTAGACGGAACTAATATGGGTCGAACCAACCAATCTTTCCGCGGTGCTGAACGGCACAAAGATGGTATAATCGCCGCTCGTTCCCATTGAGCTGCCTGAAGATTGCAGTACGCCGACAATTTTATAAGAAGTCCCGTTTAATTGGATGGTCCGGCCGACCGGATTCTCCGCCCCAAACAGATCGGTCGCTGTTTCCGATCCTATCACGCATGTTTTTAAACGCAACTCATTATCGATATCAGCCAGGAAACGGCCGCTTGACAGTTTTGTATTTTTAATTTTTTGATAGGATGCAGTCGTACCGATTACGTTAATCGTTGAGGACGTTGTGCCGTATTTGGCGGTTACCCGGCCAGAAATCACCGGTGCCACCCGCTTTACGCCGCTTAGTTTTTTCAAATGATTCACATCATCAATCGTGAAATCGCTGCTGTCCGAATCGAGGACACTGACCGTTAACACGTTTGTCCCGAGGCTGTTAATCGAGGAGCTAACCGATTGGGAACTGGACTGCCCGATGGAAACGAGTGCAATGACGGAAGCAACCCCGATGATAATCCCGAGCATCGTCAGGATTGACCGCAATTTGCTTGTTTGGATGTTTCTTAATGCCAGTTTAAAAGAAGGCAGAAGTTTCAACCAGATCCCCTCCATTCTCATAGAGACGGCCATCTTTAATTTGCACAATCCGCTTTGCCTGCCTTGCCACACCGAGATCATGGGTAATCAAAATAATCGTATGACCTTCTTCATTTAATTTTTTCATAACTTCCATGATTTCCCGGCTTGTTTTACTGTCGAGCGCACCCGTCGGTTCATCAGCGAGTAAAATCGGCGGATTGCAGACCAATGAACGTGCGATCGCAACACGCTGCTGCTGGCCGCCCGATAACTGGGCCGGGAGATGCTGTGCCCGGTTCCCCAAACCGACTTTATCAAGGCACTCCCGGGCAATCTTCCTGCGTTCATGCGGGCCCATCCCCTGGTATAACAGCGGCAGCTCGACGTTTTCAATGGCCGTAAGCTTGGACAGCAGGTTAAAATTTTGGAAAATAAACCCGATTTTTTGATTGCGGATCGCCGCCAGCTGGTTGTCATTTAATTTCCCAACGTTATGCCCTTCAAGGATATATTCACCCGATTCCGGCTTATCGAGGCAGCCGATCATGTTCATCAATGTCGATTTGCCGGAACCGGACGGGCCGATGATGGCGATAAACTCGCCATCTTCGACATGAAGGGAAACCCGATGCAGTGCCGTCACCGTTTCCCCTCCGACTTTATACGTTTTGACCATATCTTTTATTTCAATCAGTGTCTTCCCCATTATTGAGCGCCCCCATGCATTCCGGTACCGGAGAAGTTTCCGCCAGGCATGCCGCCGCCGGAGAATCCGCCGTTCATCATCACGCCTTTCTTGGCTGAAGTAGAAGAAGATGACGAACTGTTGGAGACTGAAGGAAGTACAACCTCTTGACCGACACTCAAGCCGCTTGTCACTTGGATATCGTCATCATTGTTGATGCCGGTTTTGATCGTTTGTTTTGTTGTGCCGGAATCAGTTTTCACGTAAACATATTTCGAGCTGCCATCGGTATGGACGGCATCAACCGGTACATAAACCGCATTTTTCACCGTTTTGGTTGTGATTGTGGCTTCTGTGGACATCCCGACTTTAATATTTTTCGGATTTTCGATGGATATCGTTACATCAAAAGTTGATACGCCGTTATTATTGGTTCCTTCTTCGGCAACATCCGTCACTTTACCTTTGAAAGTTTTGTCATCAAGGGCACTCAAAGTGATTTCCGCACTTTGGCCTTCTTTCACTTTGTTAATATCCGTTTCATCGACACTAATGGTCGTTTCCAACTTGTTGTAATTTTTAATATGCGCCACAACCTGGTTTTCCCTTACCTGGTCACCGCTTTGGACACTTAACGATGTAATCTCACCGGAAATCGGTGCCGTAATCGGGTCGCTGCCATCGGTAAAAGTGACCAATGTATCGCCTTTTTCTACTTTATCGCCTTTCGAAACAAGCACTTCATCCACCGTTGCTGTGCCGTCAGCTTCAACATCTTTGCTGCTTGACGATTCAACCGTCCCGGAACCGGTTACCTTGACCGTTAATGTCCCCTTCTGTACCGAGGAGGTTTGTATTGTTGTCGTGCTGGCATCCGCACTGCTCTGCTTACTTTTCACATAAAAAAACGACCCTCCCCCTATAATGACGACAATCAAGACGATTGTGATAATCCATTTTTTCATCCTTATTTCTCCTTTCCTGCTTCCCGTTTATATAAGGAACAACCTGCCCCAAGGCAATACTTCCACAGATGATTCATTTCCTCGCTGACTTTATTATGGATGGCCAATCTTAAATTTTTCTTAATGGTATAAAAAAGGATGGCCCCCGAAGCCGGCCTGCTTATCCAGCAGGGGTTCCGCACATTGTAATCATCAAAATTGCAGTCCGGGCACTTCCCATATCATATATATAGGAAGAAGGCCATTATACCTATGTCCAAAATCCGACATTTTATGTGAATCCTCAAAAAAATATATCTAATGATGCAGAACCGTGTTATAATGTCGAATCATATGACTGAAAAAAGAGAGGACGAACCGATGAAGAAAAAAATCCTGATGTCTTTCTTAAGTTTGATCGGGATCGTTATCATCGCCGGCGGGGCGTACGCGTACTATATATATAACTCGGCAAAAGCCGCCGCAGATAAAATGCACGAAACCGTAAAAAGTACTTCAATTACCACAACAGCCTCCAGCCAAAACGGGCAGCCAATTTCGATTTTGCTGCTCGGCGTTGACCAGCGCAAAAACGATCCGGGCCGTTCGGACACGATCATCGTCATGACGCTGAACCCTAAAAAAGGCACAACGCAAATGATCAGCATCCCCCGCGATACAAGGGCGCTGATTGCCGGGCGCGGCACGATGGATAAAATCAATGCCGCTTACGCATACGGCGGAACCGAAATGGCGCTTGAGACAGTTGAAAATTTTACGGGCATGCAAATGGATTACTATGTCCGCGTCAATATGAAGGCCCTCAAAGAACTTGTAGACGCGGTCGGCGGGATCACCGTCAACAATACGATCGACTGGTATGATGAAGGATATTATAAAAAGGGTTACCATTACAAAAAAGGGGAAATCCATCTGAACGGGGCCCAGGCGCTTGGTTACGTCAGAATGCGCCATTTGGATCCGGAGGGGGATTTCGGACGGAATAAACGGCAGCGGAAAGTCATTGAAGCCCTGATCCAAAAGGCAACAAGCATTACTTCGGTTACGAAATTCACAAGCATTTTGAATACGCTCGGCGATAACGTCAAAACCAACATGACGTTCAATGACATGCTTACGATTGAAAAAAATTACCGGAATGCCGCCAATAAAATTACGCAGTATGAAGTAAAAGGCACAAATACGACGATCAATGGCGTGTATTACTTATCCGTTTCAGACGCCGAAAAAGAAAAAGTGGCGCAAATGCTCCGGCAAAATCTATCAAACAACTAAAAAGGCCCGCTCCCGCATCACAAAAATGCGGGGCGGACCTTTTTTTGCATGAACAATTACGGTCATTTATTTCCAATCATGCGGAGCAGGTCTTCAAGAGGCGTCTCGGCCATCGAATGGATGCGGTGGTCGAAATCGCCAAACTGCAGATCCTTCGTTACCCGGTTCGGCACCACGACACACAACATGCCGGCGCGTTTTGCCGCCAAAGCCCCGTTTGGCGAATCTTCAAATACGAGGCAGTGTTCCGGTTTAACGCCAAGGCAGTCGGCAGCTTTCAAGTACAAAGCCGGATCAGGCTTCACCTTTTCCACATCATCCGATGATTTGATGCAATCGAAGTACTCAAAAAGCTTGAGATGATTTAAGTAGCGGGAAATCCATTCATAATCGGAGCTGGAAGCAAGCCCGACTTTTAAGCCCAGCTGTTTGGCCGATTTCAAGTAATCTTCCACACCTTCACGGGCCGTCCCCTTTTCCAGTCTTTTTAAAAACTGCTCCTCAGTCTGCCTGTTCAGTTTTTCTATCTCAACAGGCTGCCGGATTTGTTCTTCAAGATATTTGAAAGGCTCAAAATTGGAACGGGTCCCGATTCCTTTTCCCCACAGCTCCAACGGCAATTCGCAGTGATAGCCGCGGAAAATTTCACATAGCACTTCATAATGTTCCGTTTCCGTATCCATAATCAGCCCGTCAAAATCAAAAATGACAGCTTTGATCATCCGCAAAACCCCCTTTTTTTCATTCATATTATACTGTAAAAATACTTTCTTCCATTAAGGTTATGAAATCTTTTTCACCATGTTTCCTTCGCGATTATTCACATATTTGTAAATTATTCTCGTATAACAACAAAAATTTGACAAGTCTATGAATATTATATGAATTTTTTATGAACATTTTATGAATAATGGGGGATTCCAAGGTAAAATACAACACAAAATATACAGTTTGATTGTAAAATAGATTTGCACCATAATAAAGGTGGAAAAATATTAAGGTAGCAGTTTTCATCAACTTCTATCATTTTGTTTTTATCTGTACATCATTTTACCAAACCGGAAGGAGAGAAAAAATGTGTTGAGGAAACTACCTTGGAAGTTGACACTGCTGTTGTCTCTCACTTCGCTGTTTTTATTGGGCGGATGTGACACAAAAATGGCAGTACTGGATCCACAGGGCCCAATGGCACGGGAACAATATCATCTTATTGTTTACTCGGCAATATTAATGGCTTTTGTGTTTGTCGTTGTCTTGGGACTGTACCTTTACATGGTCATTAAATACAGGGAGTCGCGTTTGCCGGCTGACTACAAACCGCCGCAACTCCACGGGCATAAGGTGCTTGAGATCGTTTGGACGCTGATCCCGGTGCTTATCATTATTGCCATTGCAATTCCTACTGTGAAAGCAAACTATTCGGTGGAAGAAACGCCAAAATCGTTAAAAGACAAAAAACCTTTAACCATTTACGTCACATCTGCGGACTGGAAATGGATTTTCAGTTATCCTGAACAAGGGATTGAAACCGTTAACTACGCAAATATTCCGACAGATCGCCCGATTAAATTCCAGTTGACATCAGCCGGCACGATGGCTTCATTCTGGGTGCCTGAACTAGGCGGGCAGAAATACACGATGCCGAATATGACAATGCAGCTGATCCTGTCTGCGGACCATCCGGGAGACTATACGGGGAGAAACTCAAACTTTAACGGCGAAGGTTTCGCTAAAATGGACTTTAACGTTGTTGCCCAAACACAGTCCGATTTTAATAAATGGGTAAAAGAAGTCAAAAGCACCGCCCCAAAAATGAAAAAATCGGATTATGAAAAACTTGTCAAAACGGAAGGGCTTGTCGGAACACAAACGTATACCGGCACGCACTTAAAATGGGTAAATGTCCATGAGCAGCATACTTACGGCGAACAATCGAAAACGAAGTCAAACGAAAGCCATGACCACAGCAATATGGATATGTCCAATATGGATATGAGCGGTAACAACTAACGGAATAGGAGGAAAAAAGCGTGAAACTAAGTGATTTTTTCGTCACCGGTGAACCGGCCATATACGCTGCCGAAGTCGGTATCGTACTCGGTATAATCGCTGTCGTCTTTTCATTGACCTATTTCAAAAAATGGAAATGGTTATGGAAAGAATGGCTGACGACCGTTGACCATAAAAAAATCGGAATTATGTACATTATCGTTGCTATTTTGATGTTATTCCGCGGCGGCGTCGATGCTTTAATGATGAGAACACAGCTAGCGCTGCCGAACCAGCATTTATTGGACGCTAACCACTACGACGGGATTTTTACAACACACGGCGTAGTCATGATCTTATTTATGGCGATGCCGTTCCTGTTTGGGTTAATCAACATTGTCGTTCCATTGCAAATCGGGGCGCGCGATGTCGCCTTCCCGCTTTTGAACGCATTCAGCTTCTGGGCAATGGTTGCCGGGGCGGCGCTGTTTAATATTTCATTTATCATCGGGGGTTCGCCTACTGCCGGCTGGACGAGTTATTTCCCGCTTGCCGGTACCGAATTTACAAAAGGCGTGGGAAATAACTATTATGCGCTTGGCCTGCAGCTCTCCGGGATCGGGACGCTGGCAACAGCCGTTAACTTCATTGTCACGATCCTTAAGATGCGGGCACCGGGCATGACACTGATGAAAATGCCGATGTTTGCCTGGTCTACTTTAATTACATTTATTATCGTACTTTTCGCTTTCCCTGTATTGACAGTGGCATTGGCTGAAATCACGTTTGACCGCACATTCGGCGCCCACTTCTTTACAATGGGGTCAGGCGGTAGCCCGATGCTTTGGGCAAACTTGTTCTGGATCTGGGGCCACCCGGAAGTGTATATTGTATTGCTTCCGTCTCTTGGCATTTATTCGGAAATCATCACAACATTCTCGGGAAAACGGCTTTTCGGTTATACTTCAATGGTTGTCGCCATGGCCGGGATTGCGTTCTTCAGCTATTTCACATGGGTCCACCACTTCTTTACAATGGGGAACACATCGGCCGTTAACTCGTTCTTCTCGATTTCAACGATGATTATCGCGATTCCGACAGGTGTCAAATTATTCAACGAAATCTTTACGATGTACAAAGGGAAAATCAGGTTGACGACACCAATGCTGTGGTCGCTTGCCTTCATCCCGACGTTCCTGATCGGCGGGGTTACGGGCGTTATGCTTTCGATGGCAGCAGCAGACTACCAATACCATAATTCGTATTTCCTGATTGCCCACTTCCATTACACGTTGATTCCGGCAGTCGCCTATGCTTGTTTTGCAGGGCTCCACTACTGGTATCCGAAAATGTTCGGCTACATGCTGAATGAAAAACTCGGAAAAATTACGTTCTGGTTGTGGATGGTCGGCTTTAACGTTTGCTTCCTTCCGCAGTACTTTGTCGGGCTCGACGGAATGGCACGCCGGATGTACACTTATGAAGCAGGGCTCGGATGGACCGGTTGGAACTTCACCTCTACAGTCGGTGCTTACATCATGGGCGTTGCCTTTCTCGTACTCGCTTGGAACATTGTTTACAGCATTAAGCACGGCAAACGCGATACGACCGGCGACCCATGGGACGGCCGAACACTCGAATGGGCAACCCATACGCCTGTCCCGGTTTACAACTTTGCAAAACAACCGATCGTTTCGACGATTGACGCTTATGCTGAATACAAAGAAAACGGAACACCTATTTTTAAAGATGATGACATCCGCCCGATCCATATGCCGAGCAACTCGGCAATGCCGTTCTTCTCTGCAGTCGGTATGGGGCTTGCAGGATTCGGGTTGGTTTGGTCGTGGTGGTGGCTTGCCATCATTGGCGGTCTCATCTTCCTCGGTTGCCTGGCCTGGAGATCGTTTGACCCGGATAAAGGCTATCATATCGGCGTAGATGAAATTAGACGCACTGAAAATGCAGCAGGGGGGTTAAAATGATGAGCGGTGAACATTTGGATACATCATTGCCACTTGAATACCAGCGGAATCAGGACCGCCTCACGATCTTTGGTTTCTGGGTCTTCCTGGCAGCTGAAATCACGCTGTTTGCGACTCTGTTTGCAACGTACTTTACGCTTCAGCACCAAACGGCAAACGGGCCGGTACAACAGGACATCTTTGAACTCAAAGGTGTCCTGATTGAGACCTTTATCTTGTTAACGAGTAGCTTCACTTGCGGGATTGCCGTTTTTAATATGCGGAACAAAAATAAAAATGCGATGCTTGGCTGGTTTATTGTGACGCTGCTGTTGGGCGCGGCATTTGTTGGTTTTGAAATCAATGAATTCATCACTTATGTCCATGATGGTGCAACGTTGCCGACGAGCGCATTCCTTTCTGCTTTCTATGTATTGCTCGGGACGCACGGATGCCACGTTTCTTTCGGGATTTTGTGGGGAATTTCAATTATCACGCAGTTGATTCGGCGCGGGTTAAACCCAGTGGGTGCACGTAAATTCTTTGTCATCAGTATTTACTGGCACTTCCTGGATGTTGTCTGGATCTTCATCTTCACATTTGTTTATTTAGGAGGGTTGATGAAATAATGGAGCACCATTCCAAGTATCCAATCGGGCACATTATCGGCTTTCTGCTTTCGATCGTTTTAACCCTTGTGGCTTTATATGTTGCCCTGTACACCAACCTGTCCAAAACGGTGATCATCTGGACAATCGGCTTTTTTGCCTTCCTCCAGGCCGGTGTGCAGCTGTTCATGTTCATGCACGTAAAAGAAGGGGAAAACGGCAAAATCAATGTCAGCAACATGATCTACAGCATCATCATTGCCATTGTCGTTGTATATGGAACAATCTGGGTTATGCATTATTAATCCAAAAAAATCCTGCATCCTCAAAGGGTGCAGGATTTTTTTGCCTACGGATCTGCTTCTCTGATCAATTGTAATCTGCGTATTTTTACTGTGCCGTATAGCCGCCATCAACCAGCAAGGAGATACCCGTGACAAAATCGTTTTCGCACAGGAACACGATCGCATGGGCGACTTCTTCCGGCCTGCCGAGCCTGCCGATCGGATGCCTTGTGACTAAGCCGTCATAAAAGTCCCCGAGCGCTTCTTTATTCACCATGCCGGTTTCCACATACCCCGGGCAAACCGCATTTACACGAATTCCTTTTGAGGCATATTCCAGCGCCAGCGATTTTGTCATCAATTTTACGGCGCCTTTGCTTGCGTTATAGGCAAAAGCCCCGGGTTCGCCGACATGGCCCAAAATGGATGCTGTATTGACAATACAGCCCTCGCCAGTTTTCAGCATTTCGCGGATGGCATATTTCGATCCGAAAAATACGCCGTTTTGGTTTACGGAGATGACTTTATTGTAATCTTCAAAACTGAGTTCATGTGTTACCGCCAATGTGCCGACGCCGGCATTATTGACCATTATATCGAGCCTGCCGTATTTTTTAACGGTTTCCGCAACAAGATTTTGAACCGACTTTTCATCCGAGACGTCCGCGCGTATGAATACAACGTCAACTCCGTTTTCTTTCAGTTCTTTTTCAACGGCTTTTCCGCCTTCTTCATTATAGTCGGAAATCACCACTTTAGCCCCTTTTCCGATAAGCGCTTTCACAGTTGCAAGCCCGATTCCGGAGGCGCCGCCTGTAACAATTGCAATTTTATTTTCTAAATTTGCCATCCAAATCCCCTCCCGGATTCATAAAGCCTATTTATTGTACTGTTTTTACTATACTCCCGTTTTGTAAGCGTTGTCAATTTTATTTACCAGATTGTAAGAATTTTTTCAACTCTTTTTTGCCGCAAAGGATTGGAGAATATATTAATAACACGAACACGGATCTGTCCCAAAAACCCCGTTTTGCGCAATTATTTTTAATGGCCATTTTGACTTTCCACTCGAAACGGTCTTTAGAAGCTTTGTAAGAACCACTTTGAAACTATTCGTCCTTCGAAACGGGCCTTAGAAGTTATAAAGACGACTTTCAAACGATTTTTCTCTTTGAAAAAGGTCTGTGCCAAAAGCAAGTTTGCCGGCTTTTGGCGCAGACCCTTTTTGTCTTTTATTCCGCAACTTTTTCTTTTCTTTCTTTGCTTCGTTTTTCGAGCACCATCTTTTTGAAATTTTTCTGCTTTTCTTTCGGCCAGGATTTGAATTCTTTCAGGAACTTCTCGTAATTTGGCAGCACCTCATCAATCGGTCCGTATTGCTTGATTTCCCCGGCCTCGAGCCACATCGCCTTTTTACAGAATTTTTTCACCTGGCCCATGGAGTGGCTGATGAAAAAAATGGTTTTTCCCGCTTCTTTAAATTCATTCATCTTATCAAAACATTTATCCGCAAAAGTCTGGTCCCCGACAGACAGCGCTTCATCAATCACCAGTATATCAGGATCCACATTAACGGAAATTGCAAAACCGAGCCTTGACTTCATCCCGCTCGAATATTTTTTTACAGGCTGTTCAATGAATTGCCCAATATCCGCAAATTCAATAATTTGAGGCGTAAGCTCTTTAATTTGCTTTTTTGTAAAACCGAGCATTAAACATTTCAACTCAATGTTTTCCAATCCGGTCAATTCATTATTCAGGCCCGAATTGATGGCAATAAGCGATGTTTCGCCGTTTAATTCGATCGTACCCGTCGTAGGCGGTATAATGCCGGTAATCAAATTGGACAAGGTCGACTTACCGGCGCCGTTTACCCCGACAACGCCGATCACATCGCCTGCGCTTGCTTCAAACGTAATATTTTGCAGCGCATAAAAGTCATCGCCGTATCCGCCGGGCAAAATAATATCCAGTATTTTTTCCGAATTGTTCCGGTACATCTTATACCTTTTCGAAACTTGATGGAATCTGACAGATATACTCATATATAAGAACTCCCTGTGTTCATTTATGTCATGATTTAATTATTATACCGAATAGGCCGCCGTTCGTTAAGGGCAAAACATCGGAAACGTCATTTGGTTCCCCTTGCACGGGCAATCCCCACAAACAGGCAAATGCCGGCTAAAATTCCGAAACTGTCAAAAGTGACCACATCAATAAAATGCCCTGTTCTGCCGCTGATAAACGTCTGGTGCCATTCATCGAGATTGGCGTATATGAAGCTTGCCAAAAATCCGGCCGGAACCGCATAACGGGTGGGAACGGACGCCATGCGGAGCGTGAAAAGGACGAGCAAAGTTAAAACCATGTATTCCATTACATGGCATGCTTTCCGGATCCAGAATTCGATAAAATCATACGGCAGCGTAGACGTCACAAGCGCGCCGCCGTAGTAAAACTCCACTTTCGGCAATGAACCTGCATTCAAATGGATCAGCTTTTCCAATTCCGGGCGCATGTCCTGCTCCTTATAAGGCTGGTTTGAAAAAGCGAACATAACCGCCATAAACAGGATGCTCAAAACCGCAAACAGCACGGCGTTTTGTTTTTTCTTCATGAGCAATGCTAAAACCCTCCCTCTTCGCTTCTTCCATTGTACATGAGCGAAAGGAATGTTGCACCCCTTTTGGGATTTTTGTATGTGTCAATTTTTTCTCGGCAGGGTTTATAATGTCGGGTATTTCAAGGCACTCTTTTTGTACACTTAGATTACCGCGCTTTGCTTGCTTTCCTGGATAAGCTGTGTCCTTTGATTTTTAAAAATGAAAGAATTGCAGAACTTTTCCCAGACATTTTTATGAAAAAAAGCCAAACCTTATCGGTCGGCTCTTAAAAATTGATCAATTCTTTTTATAGTAATCGATAATGCCATCATAAATCGCCTGTGCATTTTTTGACTGGTAAGTGGCGGAGGCCAGTTTTTTGAGATCCGTACTGTTGGACAGGAAACCCAACTCTACCAAAATAGCAGGCATCGTGTTTTCGCGGAGGACGTGAAGATCCTTGTAAAAATATCCTCGATTTCCATAGCCGGAAGCGTAGCCCATTGCAGCTGCAACCCTTGCCTGCACATAAGAAGCCAGTTTGATGCTGTTGGTAACGCGCGAAGCAGTACCGTTGTTGTTATTCGGGTAGAATGTTTCCACACCGTAAGCGGAGGAACTGCTGGAAGTATTGGAATGGATGCTGATAAACAGATTTGCTTTTGCATTCTTCGCAATGGAAACGCGCTGCGAGAGGGCAGGATACGTATCACCGGTTCTCGTCATGACGGTTTTCAGCCCGCTGTTTTGCAGGAGCGATTGGACTTTTAACGCAACAGCCAAATTAATGGTTTTTTCATAGATTGTACTGCCGTTTAATTTGCCGCTGGCCCCCGGGTCGCTTCCCCCATGGCCGGCGTCGATGCAAATTGTCTTACCGTTCAGGTTAAGCAGATAACTGGCACTGACATAACCCTTGGCGGTTCCGTATGCCACATAGGCCCAACCGTTGGAAACACTGTATACTTTCACTTTATCGCCGTAATACAATACTTTTAAAATCGTGCTGCCGCTGCCTGGGCTTTTTCTTAAATTTAAGGCGCTGGCCGTTACGACTTCATATTGATACGACGATGACCCTGTACTGGGCGTTGTGGAGCCCGTTGTGCCGGAAGAAGACGCCGTGCTGCCCGTCTTGGTATACTTTTTCAAATATTTCGAACTTGCGTAGCCTTTTTTGCTGCCGTATTGGATGTAGGCCCAACTGTTTTTAATAGAGTATACTGTAACTTTTGTCCCCTTTTTGAGCAAAGCTATGGTGCCGTAGTTTTTTCCCGGGCCTTTGCGCATGTAAAGGCTGGTGGCGGTTACGGTATATGTCCCGAGAGAAGCAGCGGCCACTTTTTTCAAATACTGGCTGCTTGCATAGCCTTTTTTGCCTCCGTATGATATGTAAGCCCAGCCGTTTTTGATAGAGTATACTGTGACTTTAGTCCCCTTCTTGAGCAAAGCTATGGAACTGTAGTTCTTGCTGGGGCCTTTCCTCATATACAGTGCTGTTGCCGTAACCTGGTATTGGCCGAGGGAAGTTGCCGCATAAGCGCGCTCGTTTGGCTGCGGCAGCGCACAGAGCGAAATGAGGAATGCAACGGCAGAGAGCAACAGTATTCTGCGTGCTTTGGCCATCTTTTTTTCGACCACCCTTTCTTTTGTTCTCTATTGTTCTATCACGCTACCAGTTTATCACATGTTTTGATAGTTTTTGGCATAAAATATTCTATTTGTAGAACATTTTTCATATTTTTTCAAAATTAGGCACAGTGGCCTATTCTTTCTGCCAAAGCGTGTAACATTTTGCTGTTGGCACCTCCGTGGATTTTGCGGGAACGGAGCACAAAAAAGGTGTCCCGGCCAGTAAAAGGATTTTGGGACACCTCGTTTTTTTAAAGCATTTCATTCACAAGGTTCATAACTTCATCGCTTAAACGTTTATTCAGTTTTTCGCTTGCATCGAGGGAATCGGCTTTGACGCCGAAGTAGAATTTCACTTTTGGTTCTGTTCCGGACGGGCGCATGCAGAACCACGAACCGTCTTCGAGGAAGAATTTCAGCACATTCGATTTCGGCAGTTCAATCGCTGAAGTTTCCCCTGTTTGAATGTTCGTCCTTACTTGCGATTGGTAGTCTTCGAGCGCGGCCACCTGGATGCCCGCCACTTCTTTTAACGGGTTGGCACGGAAATTGGCCAGGATTTCGGAGATTTTTTCCGATCCTTCTTTCCCTTTCAGTGTAAGGGAGGTCAAAGATTCTTTATAATAGCCGTAGCGTTCGAAAATATCGAGCAGGCCTTCATACAAAGTTTTGCCCTGCGATTTATAGTAGGCGGCCACTTCCGCCGCAAATACTGCCGATTGGACGGCGTCTTTATCGCGGACAAAATCGCCGATTAAATAGCCGTAGCTTTCTTCGTAACCGAATAAGAAAGTGTGCGCGCCGATTTGTTCAAATTCTTTAATTTTTTCGCCGATGAATTTAAAACCGGTCAATGTATCGATCGTAGGAATGCCGAAAGACTTTGCAATATCGCGTCCGATTTCCGAAGTCACGATTGTTTTTACGACAACGCCGTTTTCCGGAAGCGTGCCCTGCCTTTGTTTTTGCGTCAGTAGATAATGCAGCATGAGCGCACCTGTCTGGTTCCCGGTCAAAACCTGGTACTTTCCTTCTTTATTTTTTACTGCGACGCCCAACCGGTCTGTGTCCGGGTCAGTGCCGAGTAAAAGGTCTGCGCCGCTTTCCTCCCCATAGCGGATCGCCAGTTCAAATGCGGCATGTTCTTCCGGGTTTGGCGATACAACGGTTGAGAATTCGGAATCCGGCAGTTCCTGTTCTTTGACGACTGTCACGTTTTTAAAGCCGAAGTTTTCAAGCCCGCGCCGAACCGGAAGATTGCCCGTCCCGTGGAGCGGCGTATAAACGATCTTAAATGAATCCGCCACCGAGTCGATCACTTCTTTGTTTTGGCGGAGTTTGATGAGCTGTTCCTGGTACGCCTTGTCCACATTTTCGCCAATGTAAACGAGCAGGCCTTTTTCTACAAGTTCTTTTTCTTCTGCCACTTCAACAAGCAGCTCATTTTCGACGCGGTTCACGTAGCCGATCAGCTCGTCCGCTTCTTTCGGCGGCAACTGCCCGCCGTCCGGACCGTACACTTTATAGCCATTGTATTCTTTCGGGTTGTGGCTTGCCGTGATCACAACGCCGGCATAAGCATGCAAATAACGGACCGCAAACGATAACAGCGGCGTCGGATGGAGGGAGTCAAATAAATAAGTCTGAATGTCGTGCTTACCGAGCGTTTTCGCCGTTTCAAGCGCAAACTCCGGAGACTGCCGCCTTGAATCGTACGCAATTGCAACGCCGCGCTTTTTGGCTTCTTCCCCCTGGTCCAAAATGAAATTCGCCAGCCCTTCAGATGCTTTGCGAACCGTGTAGATATTCATGCGGTTCGTGCCTGCGCCCAGTTCCCCGCGCATACCGCCCGTTCCGAATTCCAAATTTTTATAAAAACGGTCTTCCAAACTTTTCTCATCGCCGCTTACCTGGGACAATTCTTCTTTTAAGGAAGCATCCAACCCCGCAAAGCGGTTCCATTTCTCATAAGAAGTTTTCCAATCTGTACTCATGTTGGCCTCCTACATAAATTTTTCTATTTCCATCTTAGCATAATTTCAAAGAATTCCCAGACCCTTTCTATGTGAATTTCGAATTGCCGGCCGGGCTTTCCCCGTTGCATAGAAAGGGGGTGTCCCATAAGCCTTTAAAAGCTGAAATCATACGATGATCGCGAAATTTACGGACCCATGCGGAAAGCGAGTAAATTTCGTAATCATCGCACTTTTTCCTAGTTTATCGGCTTTTTGGAACAACCCCATAAAAAAATCCGCAAAAGTGCGAATCCCTTCCAAAGAGTCAATTTACCTTTTCCACCATTTCCCGAAAAATGCCATTCCAGTTTTTGGAACGGGCGAGCCGGATGCGTGCCTGCCTGTAAACTTCATCCGCACTTTCCTCCGCCATTTTCTGGCATAAACGCATAAAATCTTCCGGATCATCGCTTTCCGTATAGGCGTAAATGCCTTCAGCAACATATTTTTTCGTAGAAGGCAGATGCGCGCCGACTACGGGTTTGCCGGCTGCCAAAAATTCAAACAGCTTCAGCGGGAAAACGGCTGCGTTATAGGAAGTCGGTTTATACGGCATGACCCCTACGTCAATCATCTGCATATATGCCGGCACTTCCGCGGGAGGAATGCTCCCTTTCCATACGACGTTTTTCGTCTGCAGCAGGCGCCGGAATTCATCGGAGCGCCCCGTCCCGTCTGGCCCGACGAGAAAAAACAGCCATTCCGGATGCCGTTCGGCCATTTTTTGAATGAGTTTGAAATCCAATTTCGGCTTAATCCCGCCGATATACCCAAAAACCGTTCCGCTGTGGGAAACGGGGGCGCCGTTTCGTTTTTCCACTCCCGCAAAAGCAGCAAACTCAACACCATTTTCCAGCGTATGCACATGCGGCGCACGATCCGGGCCGAGCCTGTTAAGCACCAGGCTGTACAAATAGTCTGATGTGCAAAAGATGGTACCCGCTTTGTGGATGACGCGGTCTTCCGCTTGTTGGACCACTTTTCGGCGTAGGAACGAAACAGCCGTTTGCCTGCCTTCCATCGGATACGACCATAAATCGCTGCAGTCATACACCGTTTTATCCCATGGAAAGAGCTCCGATAGTGCGGGGAAACCGGGAAAAGTGTACCATAAATAATATTTGCCCGCCTTTTCCCGCTCCAGTTCATCCAAGAAGGCCCGCAGTTTTTTTTCATAGAAAAAATCGATATATCTCCCAAACCGGAATATTTTATTTGGAAACAAATCCGGAATGGCCCATTCGATGATCCCGTTCGGCAGTCTTCTCCGTTCCGGCTCTTTTTTGTCAGGGACCGGGCAAAGCCAAATGACTTTCCCCTCCCGTGTTTCGTTTTGTAAAAATTCCGCGAGGCGGTGGCGCCGGTAGCGGAGGCGGTCATGGTTCCACCTGCCGGCTGCAACCACTACATGTACTGTACCCAATGTTTTTGCCCCCATTCTTAATAAATCCTTTTCCGGACGGCATTCGCAGCGTAATGGACAAAACACCAAGAAGCCGCAAGCAGCCCCAGATTTTCCATTTCGCGGTATACATACCAGTTCTGCTTTGCCATTTTCCATTTATTGCTCGAGAGGGATGCGTTGTTGCCGACCCGGTATTCCGCCAGATTTTCATCCAAACCGTACGCAGCCGTCCCTTGTTTTAAAATGGAGAGCCACGTCGCATAATCCTGCCTGGTGCGGATATTCGGCATTTGAATATGGCCGAGCTGCCCGCGGTCAATCATCACCGTTAAACAGCCGATAATGCTGTTTTTCAACATATCTGTATAACAGACGCAGGACGGTGCATGGACGGCCTTGTTCAGCGGATTGCCGTCCCGCCCGATCATTTCGTACCCTGTAAAAGTAAAAGCATGCCCGTTTTTTTCCATAAATCCGAGCTGCCGTTCAAGTTTTTCCGGCTTCCAGCGGTCATCGCTATCCAAAAAGGCCACATACCGCCCTTTTGCATAGTTCAGCGCAATATTCCGCGCTCTGGCGGCACCGCCGTTTTCCTGAAGGGCCTCGACCCGGATGCGGGAATCCTCCGCTTCCAGCCGCAGCAGTTTTTTTACAGTATCATCTGTTGAACCATCGTCGACCACGATCATTTCCCAGTCCGGAAATGTTTGCCGTATCACTGATTCGATGGTGTCTTCGATCGTTGAACCGGCATTATAGGCTGGTGTAATAATGGACACGCATGGTGCTTTTTCCCCCATTTAAAAGTCCTCCCCATGTTTCCGTTTTTTCACCAATTCCAATAGCAAAATCAGCATGCATGCAATGGCGATGCCCAACAGCGTACCTAAAACAGCGCGTTCTTTCCGCGAGAACATTTTTTCTTCCAATTGCGGAGCATCTGTCCCCGGATCGAACCGCACCGCTTTCTCCATCGAAAGCTGCTCCATTTTGAGTTTGTACAGCCATTTCACCTCTTCCGCCGTTTCCCTGCCGTCCGCTTTGATTTTTTGTAAATCCCCGATTGCCTCTTCCACCACCTCCATTCGTTCCTGATAACGTTTCTGGTCTTCCCGTAAAAACGCATTTACAATGCTGTCGAGCTGCGACGCGGCAGCCCCGGACGTCCCGGTTAATGACAGCTGGATTTCGCTACTGTTTACCTTTGACACTTTTAAGTTGCTTAATAGTTGCGCTCTCTCTTCCCCGCTTAAGTCCGGCAAATTCTTTTGATAAAAAGCATTATTTCCGAGTTCCAGCACCACCTGGTCGGGGTTATTCATGATGTCATCCTGATAGTTTCCAAGAAGAATGGCCGCTTCAGCCGTGTAATGCGCAGGCATGTTCCCGGCTGGCGACGCCCATCCGATGATCCCGAAAATAACCGGAAGCAGGATGATGAAGAACATTGCTTTTTTAGTTAGAAACCGCTTTTTCCACACGTCGTCCATCACTTTCTCCTTGTAAAGAAACGTTTTGGCACGCCCTGGCTTCCCGTGCTGCCACTTTTGAAACCGATACAACAGCTGCAGCCAGGCCAAGCAGCACCCAATGGAAATACAAATTGCTCACAGAACTCGGGCTGATACTGGCAAATAGGAATGCAGCCAGCGCCGCCATGCAGCCTTCCACCATCATTTTTTGTTCCCGACTTCTTGCGGACGGATAAAGCCGGTATAAACTATACAGCAAATACGCATACATGCCGGCATAGCCAAGAGCAGGAAACACCCCGAAATTGCCGAGAATTTCCGCAAACCAGTTATGCACTTCGTACACCCCGTGCGTATCCAGCGTCGCATGATATTTTAAATAATAAGGCATATTCCCCGCCCCGACCCCGAAGCCGTACGTGTCCGCGAGATTATGAAACGTATTGATCAGCAGGCGGAGCCTTTCAAGATTTGACGGCAATGGCCCCGGACCGCCCGCTTGGACGGCTGCGGCATACAGATTTTGAAAAACGCTGGCGGCACGGCCGGTGAGCAACGGGGCCGCGAACACCACGATGAAGCAGGCAATCATGGCGCACCATTTTTTGAACCGCGCCGGAAGAAGAATAAATCCATAGAATGCGAGGCCCGCAAACACCCCCAATAAACTCGCCCTCGATTCCGTCAGATCAATGAGGTAAATGCACAGGGCGGACATTACCAGCGCGGCAAATTTGGAATAGATGATTTTGCCGCTTTTCGCAGCCGCCAGATACAAAAAGAAAGAAATCGATAAAAATGCGGCAAAATCATTTTGATTCGTAAACACCGCCGTCGGGTAGGACAATTTATAAGCAGGGCCGCCGTAAAGGGTGGAGCTTGGCAGCTGGATATGCGCAAAATGGTTGGCAAGCCCGATTCCAACCAGGACGGCTGCCATGCCGAGCCAAATTTGGTAAAAGCGTAACGTGCCGGCAATATCCTTCATCACCACTGTTGCGAGGAGAACAAACATCATGCCCATGCCGAGCAGAAGCATGTATTTTACGCCGGCCAATACCGAAGGCGCCCAAAGCAGCGATATGAGACCGTACAAAAACCAGGCAAGTAAAAGATGGTGATGCCCTTTAACGGAAACGGCCCCCATTTTTGAGGCAATTGCCTGCTTTTCCATACGTATGCTGCGAACAGCGCCATCACGACGATAAACAGCAGCCGATATAAAAAAATGGTAAAAAACCCGATATGGATCCGGAAAAAAGACTGGTTTAAAAATGTGGACGCAATAAACGCGTACATCGCCCACTGTAGAATTTTCTCCAGTTCCAACGGGGAAACGGCTGCCATGCCATAAAAGCAGGCCATCCCGGCCATTCCGCATACAAACAACAGAATCGGCATTTTCGCGGGAATGAAAAGATACAAGGCCGCTGCTGCAATGGCGGCAAAAGCAAATGCCGCGGCAGCCAGCCGGTACGTATGATGATTTTCCATTTCCTTTTCTCCTGTTTATTTTTTCGGGGCCTTGCTTCCGGACCGGAACACGTTAAGAGGGTTGCAACAGAAGATTCCCCCTTGCATCATCCATCGTCTTTCTGATGCCCTCCGGCAATCCGACAGCCGGTTCCCACCCCAATAAGTTTTTTGCACCATCATTGGAAAGGAGGCTGTGGCGGATATCCCCTTCCCTTGCTTCGGCAAAGGAGACCTCCAAACCGGTTCCGGCCGCTTTTTGCATCATGCCAAGCAATTCCTGGATGGAAACGGATTTTCCGGAAGAAATATTCACGCAAAAATTTCCGCGGACCGCGAGCGCCCTGGCGTTTGCTTCGGCAACATCGCGCACGTAAATAAAATCCCTCGTTTGTTCCCCGTCCCCGTAAATGACCGGAGGAATCTTCCTTGTAATCCGGTCCGCAAAAATGGCGACGACGCCCCCTTCGCCGTTTGCATCCTGGCGTGGGCCGTACACATTGCTGTAACGTAAGATTCCGTACGGCAGGCCGTAAAATTTACCGGCCATTTTGAAGTATTGCTCGACCGTCCATTTTGAAAGTCCATAGGGGGACTCGGGCCTTGCCGGGTGAAAAGGGGTAATCGGCAGTTCGGCGGGATTACCGTATACCGCTGCAGATGAGGCGAATAACACTTTCCTGGCCGATACCCTTACTGCCGCCTTGATGACATGCAATGACCCTTTCACATTCACCTCTTCATCAAACAAAATATCCCTTATAGACCCGGGTACACTGACTTGGGCAGCCTGATGGACGATATAATCGGGATGGATCGACACGATTAAATCAATGACCCGGGGATCGGTAATATCGCACGGATAGACTTCAATTGGCAGATGGGCGATATGATGCCGGCTGCCTGTCGAGAAGTTATCGATCACCGCAACCTCATACCCATGTTCCAAAAGCACTTCGGCAATATGGGAGCCGATGAACCCCGCGCCCCCTGTGACAAGCACTTTACCCATTTGCGTTTCCTCCCCGGGAGCTCTTCATTTCCACCCTGCCGGTAACCGCCGGCCTCCCGATCGATACATATGTAAACCCCAGCTGCGTCATCACATCTAAATCAAAAACGTTGCGGCCGTCAATGATGACCGGCTCGTTTAAAAGGTTTTTCACTTTATTTAAATCAAGTGATTTCACTTCATCCCAATCGGTTAAGATGGCGCATGCATCCGTATTTTGGATCGCTTCATAAATATCGTCCGTATAGGAGCACTGGTAACCAAGCTGTCTTTTCGCCCTTGATATGGCAGCCGGATCAAAAGCTTTCACCATCGCGCCTTTTTCCCGCAGCATCGGGATCACATCAAGCGACGGCGCATAGCGGACATCATTTGTATTCGGCTTAAACGAAAGCCCTAATACGCTGATTACTTTCCCTTCGAGCGAACCTAGTGTTTTTTCAATTTTGGCTACGAAATCTTCCCTTTGCCGGAAATTCGTTTCAATCGCCGCTTCCAGCATTTTGAAATCAAACCCGTTAATTTTTGCCAAATAATGGAGCGCCGCCGTATCTTTCGGGAAACACGATCCCCCGTAGCCAATGCCCGCCTGTAAAAAAGATTTGCCAATGCGGCTGTCGGCGCCGATACCTTCCGATACTTGATCGACATCTGCGCCGACCCGTTCGCAGATCAACGCGATATCATTGATAAAAGATAATTTCGTTGCCAAAAACGCATTGGCTGCGTATTTGATCATTTCGGCCGTTTCGATGGACGTATGGATGATTTTTGTCCGGAACGGCCGGTGGATTTCTTCCATGATTTCAAAAGCCCGGCTGCTGTCTGTGCCGATCACCGCCCTCTCCATCTGCATCGTATCGCGGACCGCTTCCCCTTCCCTTAAAAACTCCGGGTTAGAAACAACATCAAATGCCACATTCCCTTTTGCATGGTGCCAGACGATGGAAGCGACGAGCCTTCCCGTCCCGACAGGCACCGTACTTTTATTGACAATGATTTTATATCCGTTGAGATGTTTCCCGATCGTTTCGGCCGCTTCCTTTACAAAGGAAAGATCGGCATTTCCGGTGCGGGACATCGGCGTTCCTACCGCAATAAAAATGACATCGGATGCCCGGACCGCTTCCTTGATATTGGTTGTAAAACGCAGGCGGCCTTGCTTAGTATTTTTGTCAACAAGCGTTTCAAGCCCCGGTTCATAAATCGGCATCCGGCCGAGATTTAACCCTTCAATTTTTTCTTCATCGATATCGCAGCAAATGACCCGGTTTCCGGTTTCCGCAAAACAAGTTCCGGTAACGAGCCCGACATATCCTGTTCCAATGACGGCAATCTTCATGATTCAACACTCCTTGTTCCGGATGTTTTTTACCTTGCGCCTTCCCCGGTCAACAGCACTTTGAATGTTTTTCCTATGATTTTCATATCAAGGCTGAATGACATTTGCCGGATGTAGGCCAAATCGTACTGCAACTTTTCATAAGGGGATATATCATAGCCGCCGTTTACCTGTGCCAGCCCGGTCAACCCCGGCTTTACAAGCAGGCGGTTTTCGAATCCTTCAATTTCCCGCTCGAATTGGGCGACGAACACTGGCCTTTCGGGACGGGGTCCGACAATGCTCATCTCTCCCGTTAACACAAGCAAAAGCTGCGGCAGCTCATCAATCCGCGTTTTTCTGATCAACGTCCCGATTTTTGTCACACGCGGATCGTTTGCTTCCGCCCATTTCGCTCCGTCTTTTTCAGCGTCCATCCGCATCGACCGCAGTTTGATGATGCGGAAAACTTTTCCGTTTTTCCCGACGCGTTCCTGTATATAAAAAGGCGGGCCGAAATCTTCCAAAACGATGAGGACGGCAAAGATGAACACAACGGGCAGTGCGAAAAGAATGCCGATTGCAGACAGCACAATATCTATCCCTCTTTTGACATGCAAATATTGCTTCGTCTGTTTTGAAAGATAAACGCCGTTTGTGAGCATAGCGGATTCATGGACAGAAAGCCGGATACTTTTATCAGCACCCATTTGAATTCACCTCGCTGTAGGATCTGCTTGTTCGGTTTCTGGTGTTTGATCAGCTCCTTTTCAATTGCTTGAAAATATAAATAGTGGCTGGCCCTGTAATTGATCATAGCCTGCCACTGTATCGTTTGAATTGAGAAATAATTAAGAAATTGTAAATGAATGTTAATTTTTGATAAAGCTCGCAGAACAATAAAAATGCCGCAAGCATAGAAGCCTGCAGCCTAACTCTTTTCCAAATTCAACTGTTTTGCGCGGAACATGTTCCAAATATTTTTTATGGCCGGCATTTGGATCCCTGACACCGCCAAAAACAAAGCAATGTTCAGCAATTCGATGCCTTTTAAAGGAAATGCATTTGCCAATGCCGCAAGAAACATGACGGCGGTAACCCAAAAATGTTTTCTTAACGGGAACCCTTCCCAATTTTTTTCTGAGAAAAAACTCCTTCCCCAGAAAAAGAACACGTAGGAAACGCCGGTTGAAACAGCTGCCCCGACCGCTCCGAAATGCGGAATCAGCAGCACACTCAACAACAAGCAGGTGGCAATCGAAATGAAGCTTACCCAGATGTTCAAATAACTTTTTTTCGAAAACACAATCCCCAAAGTTGTCGTCTCGCTGACCGTATATAAAACGGGCTGGAGACACAAAAAACCGATTAAATAGGCGGCATCCGCATACCCCGGGGACAATAGCAGCACAACGAGCCGCTTGCACGTCAAAATGGTGAAAAAAAGCCACGACATGACAAGCAAAACGCCTTCGCTCACCAATTTAAAATACACCATCCGCCGTTTTTCATTGAACCACCGGTACGCGGTCGGCACCCAAAAGTTGGTGAAGCTTGTCTGCACGATCGACAAAAGCGCAGCAATTTTCAAGGTCGCGGCATAAATCCCGATCTCTTCGTAGCTGCTCCATGCGCGGAGGCCCAGCCTGCCGAAGGAATTTAACAGACTTGTGACCGAAGCCGCAACGGCAAGCGGCAAACCGAACTTTAGCAGCCGGGCGGCGAGCCTTTTATCGGGGCGGAAATGTTTCACCAGGAAATAACGCCTGTACCGGATGATCAAATACAAATCGCCGAGAATCTGGCCGACCACCGTCGAATACAAGACCGCGAGAAAATCGCGGCGGATGAACAAGACAAAAACGAGCGTGGCAACAAGTAGCACGGCTTTGATCAGGAGATTAAAAAACGAGTATTCAAACGCCCTTTCTTTCATGCGGATGGATAGAAGGATAAACCTTTCCAACACCATGAACACAATCATGATCCCGAATAAAGCGGATGCAAGCACATAACGCCCCTCTCCAAACAGCACACGGGAAACGAAATGGCTGTCCAATACAATCACCGCGCATACGGCAGCCGCCAAACCAAGCGGAATCAAGAGGGCATTCCGGAATAAATCCGCTTTGTTATCCGCTTCATGGTATTCCCTTGTATAGGCCTGGTCCACCCCGAGATACAGAAAAGTACCGATTAAGGTTTGGAACAGTATAAACATGCTCGCTTTCCCGTACTCTGCAGGGGAAACGAAATGGGTTGTCACCGGGATCGTGATAAATGAAATGAAAGCCCCGCCGACCGGCCCGATCGAAAAGCCGAACAGTTTTTTCATAAATGGTTTCATGGCTTCAAGCTTCCTTCGAACATGTCCATTAAGCGCCGGTTCAGCTTTTCAATGTGAAAAGATTCTTCCACCGTTTCCCGCGCCCGCCGCGCAATCATCGGCCATGATGCTCTTTTTTCCAAAGCTTCCCGGAGGACAAGCGCAAGTTTTCCTGCATCCCGTTCTTCCGTAAGAAAGCCGGTCTCTTTGTCGCGGATCAGTTCCGGAATTCCGCTGTGGTAAGTGGAAACGGCAATTTTGCCCATTGCCATTGCTTCCATCAACAGCACCGGAATCCCTTCCATATCCCCGTCGCGGGCCGTCACGCTCGGCAGCAGCACGATATGCGCTTGTTTCATGATTTCAACCAGTTCTTCCTGCGTTTTCCACCCTAAAAGGCGGACGGCTGAACCAAGGCCCCGTTCCTTGATCTCCTGTTTCAGCCGGCCTTCGAGCGGGCCGCCGCCGACAATCCAATACTCCACACTGATCCCCTCACGGATAAGCCGGTCCACGGCCGCGATGCTGTATGCGATGCCTTTTTTCTCCACAAACCGTGCCACCGTCAACATTTTAATGGTTTCATTTTCATGCGGGAAAAGCGGGCAGAAATCAAACTTCTCTGTATCAATCCCCATATGGTGGACACGGATATTGGCAGGGGGAGCCCCCAGGTTGATGCATCTTTTTTTCCAAAACTCACTGATCGGCAGTAGCACCGCATCCGAACGGAAAAGTTTGCTGTACACATTTTCCCCTTTCTGCCGGACAAACCTCAGCATATCGTAGCCATGAAAGGTGACAAAAAGCTTTCCTTCCAGCACACCGCTGTCAATCAGATGCTGCGCGAGCAATCCGTTCGGCCCGAAATGGGCATGGATGATATCAAACTTGCGGGTGTCCGCTTTCTTAAGCGCCCGGACCATGTACATCAAATTCGGCTGCCTGGCAATGTCGCTGAAATGGATATCCGGCCTGCCGGGTCGCAAGCTGGTACGTGCGGTGAAGCGGGCCAAATGGATCAAGTAAAGGGCCGTTTTCTTCCATTTTTGTTCCGGTTCACGCGCATGATAATAAACTGTATGATCGAGCAGGCGGTACTGCGCTACTGCCTCGTGAACGCGTGCATTGCCATCGCTTTTTTTGGCGAGGACCGTGACCCTGTGCCCTGCATCGATCAGACCGGTGATTTGATTTAAAATAAAAGTTTGCGAGAGTTTAGGAAATTCCCCCGCGATAACTAAAATATCCATCTATTTCCCTCATTTCGCTGTTTTCGAATGAGGGCCAGCCACTGTTTAATTGGAATATAGCGTAAAGAATTGAAAGAATCAATCTTTTTTGATGTGATTTTGCCAAAATGCTGTGCACAAATCCGGGTATAGAATGGAAAATTGGGCCTATAAGGAATGACCTGCTGCCGCCGGATATGGCAATATGCACAACTGCCGCCTCCTTTTGTTTTTTTGGCAGACGAGCAAGATTGTTTGATTACCCGGCCTGCCTGTTTTTCCCCCATCTAACTTTTATGTATCCCTTTTACTTTTATAGTGGGCGGAAAAAACGTTGCTGTAGACCCACTCGGCTGTTCATTGCTATGATAAGAATGTACAATAATTGGGTGTGATTTCAATGAATGAAGAAAAATACCATAATTTAAAGCTGGGCGAATACGGAATCATGATCAGCATGACTGCCTATTTAAGCTTGTCGGCGCTGAAACTCCTTATCGCCTACCATACGGATTCAAGCGCTTTAAAGGCAGACGGGCTGAATAATATTACGGATATCCTTTCTTCGATTGCAGTGTTGATCGGGCTGAGGCTGTCTAGGAAACCGGCAGACCATGACCATCCTTACGGCCACTGGAAAGCGGAAAATGTCGCTTCAATGGTCGCATCTTTGATCATGATGGGTGTCGGTTTCCAAGTATTATATGACGCCATACTTTCGATTGTCCACGGAAAGTCGCAGTCCCCGGATATGGTTGCGGCTTGGACCGGTTTATTTTGCGCCGGGGTCATGTTCGGCGTCTACCTTTATAATAGCCGTTTGTCAAAAAGGATTAACAGCCAGGCCGTCCAGGCAAGCGCCATGGACAACTTGTCGGACGCCTGGGTCAGTGTCGGCGCCAGCATCGGGATTATCGGTTCTCAGTTCCATCTTCCGTGGCTCGATCCGGCAGCAGCACTGATTGTCGGCGTGCTCATCTGCAAAACAGCCTGGGAGATTTTCCGCGATACATCCCACCTGCTGACGGACGGCTTTGATGAAGCAGAATTGGAAACGTACAAAGATAAAGTTTTAAGCATTGCCGGCGTCCAAAGTGTGAAAGATATCAAAGCGCGGCATTACGGCAACAACACCGTCATTGACCTTGTCATCGCAGTCGACCCCTCCCTCGACCTCCGCCACGCCCACGATATTTCAACGAAAGTGGAAGATTCATTGATCAAAGATTGCAAGATTTATGAAGTGATCGTCCATGTCGAACCGAGCGAAAGCTGAAATGCTTCCTTGGCCAGCCTGAAGCCGCGGCCAAGGAAGCATCCCGTCCACGGCTGCGAAAAAGGATGCGGTTTGGGCAGGGCCGTTATAGTGATGAAAAGGGGCCGCCCCAAAAGCCCCTTTTAAACAAGTAATTTTAAGATTTTTCCTTGAACTGGTCCATGGCAACTCTGTAAGGATCAATTTGACTTTATTTTCTCCTCGAATTGTTCATTAGCAATTCTTAAAGCGGGGCTTGTTCCAAAAGCCAGTCCTCTGGCTTTTGGAGCAGCCCCTTTTTCACATTTTTACAATCGTCCGGCCCTGCAGTTTGCCTTCCAAAATGTCCGCTAAGGCCCGGGGGACTTCTTCCAGGCTGATTTCCCGGACGATTTCGCTTGTTAGATGTTCCGGTTTGTAATCGCTGGCCAACCGTTCCCATATTTTTACGCGCAGGTCCATCGGGCAAAAAACAGAATCAATGCCGAGCCAGCTCACGGCACGACCGAGAAACGGCGTAACGGTCGTCGTTACTTCCGTTCCGCCGGTAAGGCCGCTTGTCGCTACCGCCCCGCCATACCGGAGCGTGCTAATGATATATTGCGTTGTTTTTCCGCCGACCGGGTCCACCGCAGCGGCCCACTCCGTTTTGCGGATGGATTTTTGCTCGTGATCGACAATCGCCTCCCTGCCGATCACCCGTTTCGCACCGAGCCGCTTCAAATAATCATGCGCGGATGTTTTGCCGGTAGCGGCCGCCACTTCGTATCCTCTTTTTGCCAAAATGTCAACGGCTACACTGCCGACGCCGCCGCTTGCCCCGGCAACGAGCACCGGCCCCTGCCCGGGTTTGAGCCCATGGTCTTCCAATTTTTGCACGGAAAGTGCAGCGGTAAAGCCGGCTGTGCCTAAAATCATCGATTCTTTTAACGTCAATCCTTTCGGCAGCGGCACAACCCATTCAGCCGGGACGCGCGCCATTTCGCTGTAACCGCCGCAATGGCCGGTTCCAAGCTTGTAGCTAGTGACGATCACTTCATCGCCTTCTTTGAAACGACTGTCTTCGGATTGCAGGACGGTACCGGCCAAATCGATTCCGGGAATAAACGGGTACGATTTTACAAAGCTTCCTTTGATGCCGACAAGCGCGTCTTTATAATTGACGCTTGAGTAAGCGACCTTTACTGTTACCTCCGCTTCCGGCAGCTGGCCGATGTTCCAATCCCTCACGGAGAGTTCCGGTTTCGTTTCCCCTTTTTCCATCACCAATGCATGAAAAGTACTTTTCAATGCTAAACACCTCTTTTTATTCGGCCCTTGTTAAGTCCAAATTATTTTGGTAAACTTCCTCATCCGAGGAAAGCTTGTACCCCATTTTCGGATTGTAGTCAATCGTCACTTTATTATGAAGCTGTTTTTGGCTTGACTTTGAAATTAGCATCGAAATGTCGTATACATTAAACAAATCGTCATCTTCGCGTTTGCAGTCAAGTTTCAAATAATGCTCCACGGCAATCGAGCAACTCCCGACAAAAACTGCTTCAATCCGGATCCCTTCACCTTCATTAAAATAGATTTGCTTAAATTGGGAGAGTGCAGCGGGTTTGATAATAATTTCCATTTTCTTCACCTTTTCTTTCGCAAATGTAATATTTCTTTCTACTACCCGCTTTCCTTTTTTTGCAAAACAGGCTTTCACTTTTTTCATATTCCACAGGGGGCCAATATTTTCCTTCTTTTCGGCTTGGACTTGGAGGGAGGGGGGGGAGATACCCACATAGGTATTTTAAAGGCTGTCCGCTGATTTATCGGGGTTTTCGTTGATTTTTTCGTTTATCGCTGATATATTTGGAATCTTTGCTGATTTTCTCCCTTTTTTCGCTGATTTCGGATTGCGGAACGATTTAGAACATGGCGGATACCCCTGGAGTCGGCCAGATTTTTTACTGTTGCATGCTGGTATGTTTCCACTTTCCGCTGATTCCGCCACGATCAGAATGGAAATGATAAGAATACCCGATGATGATGAAAATTCTTTCTCAGCGATATTTTTGAGAAAAATATACAAAAATTTCCAGACACCTTATGATTTTTCCGGCAATTTTTTCAGCCGGTTGAATAAATATAATAATAGAAAAAATCAATCTTGAAAATCCAATAATGCCGAATATTGCGAATAAATTTAACCTTTGTTACAATAGTGTAAACATTTCAAATTTAAAATTTTACGAGGATGTGTTTGTTAGATGAATTTGCCCCAGTTGTACAACACGACACTCTCCGAAGAAATCCTGGAGATTTTTGATGATCTCCATGCCCATCCTGAACTCAGCATGGAAGAATACCGTACCACCCAATTTTTGAAAGAGAAATTAACCGGACTCGGATGCCGTGTGAAAACGTTCGGAGATGATCCCGGCGTCGTTGCCGAATTTGGAAGCGAATCCCCTGTAGTCGGCATCCGCGCTGACATGGATGCCCTCTGGCAGGAAGTGGACGGGGTATTCCGCGCCAACCACTCTTGCGGGCACGACGCACATATGGCAATGGTACTCGGGACATTAATGTATTTTAAAAAAATGAATATCCGGCCAAAAGGAACAATCCGCTATATTTTCCAGCCGGCGGAAGAAATCGGCCAGGGCGCAAAGCTGATGATCAAAAAAGGGGCCGTAAATGACCTGGAATATTTGTTTGGCGTCCATCTCCGCCCCGTGCAGGAGACGAAAAATGGGCACGCCTCCCCTTCCATTCTCCACGGCGCGAGTGCAACCATCACCGGGAAAATTATCGGGGAGGATGCACATGCCAGCCGACCGCATCTCGGGACGAACGCCATCGAAGTTGCGGCTTCCCTTGTGAATGAACTTGCCCATATCCACGCAGACCCGCTTGTGCCCCATTCGGTTAAAATGACACAACTCCAGGCCGGCGGAACTAGCACCAATATCATCCCGGGGCAGGCCCATTTCAGCCTTGATCTGCGCGCGCAAACGAATGAAGTGATGGAGCACCTAATCGGTCAGGTACAACGCGCCGTGCATACGATCGCCGAATTTTTCAACGTCAAAATCGAGCTGTATGTCCCGGATTATCTTGCCGCAGCCACAATGAACCGGGAAGCAGCAGACATTATGGCGGCCGCCATTCGTGAATGCCTCGGCAATGACAAATGCGATCCTCCACTTGTGACGACAGGCGGGGAAGACTTCCATTTTTACGCAAAAAAACGGCCTGGCTTAAAAACGACGATGCTCGGCCTCGGCTGCGGGCTCACCCCGGGGCTTCATCACCCGCAGATGGCATTCGACCGGAAAGCCATCCTCACAGGCGTCCAAATTCTCTCCTCCGCCCTGTTAAAAGCGCTGGATGCCGCCAACTAAACAAATTGGAAGGATTTCGCCGGTTACGTTTTTTATAGTCACGGCTTTGGATCATTTGAATGTACCGGCCTACGGCAAATATTTTGTCTCTGTATTTTTTCCCAACATGCAAAAACCGGTCCCGGAATTAAAAAATCAGGTGTCTGTTTAAACATGATTGTTCTTTATACCTTTCCAACGCTTTTCACAGGAAGGCTTTTCTTCTTAAAATAAAGTTTATGTTTGTATCTTCATAAAACGTAATTTCACAATCGAGTAGGAGGAGGTGACTAA
>NZ_BKZR01000031.1:0-43059 GCF_008974225.1 Weizmannia acidilactici
ACGGTAGCCGAAAGTGTACCCGATATTTAAACAGTGTCGAGAAAAACTTGACACATACCCTGTTTAAAAAAGAATTGACAAACCCCTGTGAAACTGCCATAATAGCTAAGAAAAGATGAATATTTACCTTTAAAAACAGTCCCGTGAGGCTGGCAAGGTTCCGGATAAATGTGTGCATGCCTGCACCTTGCCTTACTTTGGGCAAGGTGCTTTATTTATGCAAAAAGGGCATTCATCAAAAAAGAAACAAAAGGCTTTTCCGGAAATTCGTATCTTAAAATTTTCATATTACATGAGGGGAGAAAAACATGGAACAGCACGAAATTCAAGTCGACCAAAAACTGCCGTTTCTCAAAAGCCTGCCGCTGAGTTTCCAGCATTTGTTTGCGATGTTCGGTTCAACGGTCCTCGTCCCTGTATTGTTTAAAGTCGATCCTGCGACTATTTTATTAATGAACGGAATCGGGACGCTGCTTTATATCTTCATTACAAAAGGGAAAATCCCGGCTTATCTCGGGTCCAGCTTTGCTTTCATTTCACCGGTTTTCGCAGTACTGGCAAAATATTCGGGCATCCACGGCTACAGCTATGCATTGGGCGGCTTCCTGTTTGTCGGCATTATCCTTGTGCTTGTTGCACTCATTATTAAGCTGGCCGGAACCGCCTGGCTCGATGTTGTCTTCCCGCCTGCCGCAATGGGCGCGATCGTGGCCGTTATCGGGCTTCAGCTTGTCCCGACTGCAGCACAGATGGCGGGTCTTGTTAATTCTGATGCATCCGTAAAAAACTGGAGCCCGGATCCGCAGACGATTACCGTTTCGCTATTGACGCTGGCGATAACGGTCGTCTGCTGGGTTACACTACGCGGTTTTTTAAAAATCATCCCGATCCTAATCGGCATTATATGCGGCTACCTGATTTCTTTGGCGTTCGGCATCGTTGATCTCTCGGCCGTCCATAAAGCGGCCTGGATTTCTTTGCCGACTTACTACCCGATTCAATTCAACTGGTCCGACATTATGATCATTATTCCGGCGGCGCTCGTCATCATTCCGGAACATATCGGTCATTTAATCGTGACGGGCAATATTGTCAAAAAGGATTTGACAAAAGAGCCGGGCCTTGACCGGTCATTGATGGGGAACGGGATTTCCACCATCATCTCCAGTTTTGTCGGCGCGACGCCAAATACGACTTACGGTGAAAATATCGGGGTGCTCGCCATTACGCGCGTATATTCGACATGGGTAATCGGCGGAGCTGCGGTGATTGCCATTATCCTTTCCTTCTGCGGGAAACTCGCGGCGCTGATTTCGTCGATTCCGCAGCCGGTGATGGGCGGTATTTCCCTGCTGTTGTTCGGTGTCATTGCGGCAAGCGGTTTGCGGATGCTCGTGGAACAAAAAGTGGACTACGGAAAATCGCAAAATCTAATTTTGACCTGTGTTGTTTTGGCTGTTGGCTTAAGCGGCGCAACAATCAATATCGGTACTGCCTCTTTAAGCGGAATGGGCCTCGCAACCGTCGTCGCCATCATCTTAAGCCTCTTCTTTAAGCTGCTGAATATCTTTAAATTGGCAAATGAATGAACACACGGGGATGTCTCGAAAGTCAGTATCTGACCAGGGGACATCCCTTAAGTTTTTATTACCCTTTCATGTTTTACCATCAACTAAAAAATGCCCTGGTTTCCGGAATGCTGTCAGCTATGGTGCTGGCTGTTTGCCCGGACCGGTTGAGGGAATACTCCCGGCAAAAAAGTCCCAATTATAAAAATTTTTACTGGCATCTATTTGGTTCGTTTTGAAATCTTGATATAATAGCTGAGGAACGTAAAAACACAGTTTGGTTGGTAGTCCAAACGCATTAATGAAATGCCAGTAACCTTCCCCCCCTCGGGATGTCCATCGTTCCTTCTTTATTTAAGAGGGGGATTTATATGAAGTTAACTGTTGTTTTTTACGAAGAACCGTTTTGGGTGGGCGTGATTGAATTCGTTGAAGGTGAAAATCACTTAAAGGCCGGCCGGTTCGTGTTTGGCAATGAGCCAAAAGACGAGGAGATTCTTGATTTTGTCCATAATCATTTAGCTGATTTCATTCAAAAGCTTACACAAAGCGTAGCATTGGAAGGAAGCTACAAAAGGAAGGTCAATCCAAAACGCCTTGCGCGCCAAGTTTCGAAGGAAATGAAAACTAAAGGCGTCTCTACCTACGCGCAACAGGCTATTCAAATGGAGTACGAAAAAAGAAAACAAGAGAAGAAGAGGATTTATCGGGAGAAAAAAGAAAAAAAGAAGAAGCTCAAAAGAGAAATAAAAAAGAAAAAAGCAAAAGAAAAACATCGCGGGCATTAAACAAGGCTACAGGGTGCTTTATTCATCTTAGGAATGAGGCGCCTATTTTTGTAATTAAAAGTTCAGCTTTTGCCAATATTCGCGGAAATTATATTATAATTGTACCATTCCGTTATGAAGAAAGGATGAGGAGCAATGCCAAACCGGCCGGATCCAACCGAGTATGCGGCTTACTATGCAGCATATGTAAGCCTTGTACCTGATGGAGCCATTACTGAAATTTTAGAAACACAAATCCATAATACTGTTAGCTTATTGAAAAAAATATCAGAAGAACAGGCCTCATACCGTTATGCACCGGGAAAATGGAGCATGAAGCAAGTAGTGGGGCATATGGCAGATACAGAACGTATCATGGCTTACCGGCTGCTCAGCATTGCCCGCGGGGAAACCGTGTCACTCCCGGGATTTGACCAGGATCTTTATGTGGCCAATGCAGCATTTGACGAACAGCCATTTGCTGATTTGATTGATCACTTCGCAGCTGTCCGGCAAGCCACTTTGCATCTGCTCAAAGGGCTGGATGGAAATGCCTGGATGCGGAAAGGAACCGCCAATGAAGCGGAGATGACCGTGCGGGGGATCGCTTATGTCATCGCAGGGCATGAGCTTCATCACATAAAAGTGCTGAAAGAAAAATATCTCCGTTAGAAACATGACAAAAGCCCGGCTCCATTTCGGATACCGGGCCTTTTTCTGATGCTTATCGGATCAAATTCGTTTTCGCCAATTCAATCAGCTCATTACCGCGGCCGTTTAAGACGGCTTTCAGCATCCAGAGCGTAAAGCCGTGCGCCTGTTCATACGTAATTTTCGGCGGCAAGGACAATTCCTGGCGGTTTACGGCAACGTCAATAATGGCAGGACCGTCATGTTCAAATGCTTCGCGCAACGCCCCTTCAAGATCAGCCGGGTCTTCCACACGGATCCCTTTCATTTCCATCGCTTCGGCAATGGCTGCGAAGTTCGGGCTGTCAAGGCCTGTTCCGGTTTCCGGATAACCGGCTGCTTTCATTTCCAGTTCAACGAAGCTTAATGCCGTGTTGTTAAATACAACCGCTTTAACCGGCAATTTATGCTGGCGGAGTGTTAAAAGGTCACCCATTAACATGGATAATCCGCCGTCGCCGCAAAGCGCAACAACCTGCCGGCCCGGCTGCGCAATGGCCGCACCGATCGCCTGCGGAAGCGCATTGGCCATCGTCCCGTGGTTAAACGAACCGAGCAAACGCCGTTTACCGTTCATCTGCAAATAACGCGCTGCCCATAAAGTCGGCGTGCCGACATCGCAGGTGAACACAGCATCCTCGTCCGCCAAATCACTTACAAGTTTTGTTAAATATTGCGGGTGGATCGGTTTGCGCCCTGGTTTGCCCACTGCAAGCTCATCAAGACCTTCCCTTACTTTCTGGTAGGCTTTGACATGTTTATCCAGGTGCTTGCTGTTATTCTTTTCTTCAATCAATGGGAGTAAAGCTTCAACAGTGTCTTTTACATCCCCGACAACCCCGAGTGTAAGCGGGGTACGGCGGCCTAAATGTTCAGAACGGATATCCACCTGCAGGACTTTCGCATTTTTCGGATAGAATTGGCGGTACGGGAAGTCCGTTCCAAGCATAAGAAGCGTATCGCATTCCATCATCGCGTCATAGCCGGAAGAATACCCGATCAAGCCTGTCAAACCGGCGTAGTAAGGATTATCATATTCCAAAAATTCTTTTCCGCGCAAAGCTACAACCATCGGAGATTTCAGCTTGTTGCACAGTTCCATGATTTGGTCATGGGCGCCTGCACAGCCTGCACCGCAAAGCAGCGTAACTTTTTTGCCTTCATTTAAATAGGCAGCCAGTCGATTGAGATCTTCATCCGACGGCCTGACAACCGGTTTTGCCACATGGACCGGAACTTCAGGAACAGCCGCATTGTCGTCCAAACCGGCAACATCGCCAGGAAGAACGAGTACCGAAACACCTTGTTTTGCAATTGCCTGCTGCATTGCCATATTGACCATCAGCGGCATTTGTTCCGGGCGCTGTACAGTTTCAACAAAATGGGCACAGTCTTTGAAAATCAGTTCAGGGCGCGTTTGTTGGAAATATTCGCTCCCGATTTCGCTGCTCGGAATATGGGCAGCAATCGCCAGCACCGGAATGCGCGACCGGTTGCAATCATAAAGGCCGTTGATCAAATGAAGGTTTCCCGGGCCGCTGCTACCTGCGCAAACCGCAATGCTGTTATTGAGCAAAGAATCAGCGCCGGCCGCAAAAGCTGCAACTTCTTCGTGGCGCACACCAATCCACTCGATCCGGCCCGAACGCCTTACTGAGTCGAGCACCGCGTTCAGCGAATCCCCAACAATCCCGTAAATTCTTTTCACACCTGCATTTAATAATGAATCAATCAGCAAATCTGCAATTGTTTTTGCCATGTTTTATCCCCTTCTGTCGTAATGTTCTAGAAAATCCCCAAACAGCTGACTAAAAATTTCCTTTCCTTCATTTGTGCACCAAAAGCTTTTTCAAATCCCTTCTTTCCCGTTAGTTTTCCTCCCGGATGCAAAATTAAACAATTTTCCGGACATGTCCGCACAAACTGTTATAGTATGAATACAAACTGTACTATAATGGTCACAAAAAGTTTACATTTATATATTAAACCTATAATCATAGTAAAAACAAGGTTTTTGCACTTAAAAATAAACAAATTAACTTAAATACACAAAACTGTATTAGTCAATATTTAATAAATATTAGTACACATTTTTAAAGCGGTTGCATTTTTTCTCCTGATACCACAAAATAGACAAAACCGGCACGCCCCGTTTACGTTATGATAAAAATAGACATTTCCAAAGAAAGGAATGAAAAAAATGACGGTCTACACGATTGACCAGCTGGCCCAAATGATTGACCATACGAATTTAAAACCGTACGCAGACGGAACGACGATGAAAAAACTTTGTGATGAAGCGCGCCAGTACCATTTTAAAATGGTCGCCATCAACTCCGTCCAAACCGCCCTCTGCAAAACATTTTTGCAAGGCACGGATATCCATGTCGGGGCGGCCATTTCGTTTCCGCTCGGGCAAACGACAATAGAAACGAAAGCTTTTGAAACATCTGATGCGATTGAAGACGGCGCGGATGAAATCGACTATGTCGTCAATCTCTCTGAACTGAAAAACAAAAATTACCGCTACATCGAAAAAGAGATGGAAACCATTGTCGGCATTTGCAAGCAGGAAGGCGTCATCTCGAAGGTCATTTTTGAAAATTGCTACTTGGAAAAACATGAAATTGAAATGCTCGCTCGGATCGCTAAAAAGGTAAAACCGGACTTTATTAAAACATCAACCGGATTCGGCACAGGCGGGGCAAACATAGACGACGTCCGGCTGATGAAAGAAATCGTCGGGGATGAAATAAAAGTAAAAGCAGCCGGCGGGATACGGGATGCCGAAACTTTCCTGGCCATGATTGAAGCCGGGGCCGAGCGGATCGGCACAAGTTCGGGCGTCCAGATTATCAACAGCCTGCAGGAAAAAGCCGAAAATGGTATCATTACAATCGGTTAAAGGAGGACGGATTCCATGGATGGAGCAGAAATGAAAAAAAACTGTGCCAAAGCAGCTTTGGGTTATATTCAAAACAACACAGTAATAGGCCTTGGTGGTGGCAGCACCATTTCACACCTGATTGATTTGATTCGGATAGAAAAACTCGATGTCAGAGTTGTTACGCCTTCTTTCCAAACAAAAATGCGCTGCCTGGAAAAGGGGCTGCATGTTATCCCGACTTTTTCGGTGGACCGCATTGCTATTGCTTTTGACGGGTGCGACGAAGTGGATGCACAGCTCCATGCCTTAAAAAGCGGCGGCGGCATCCATACGAAAGAAAAATTAATCGGTACCATGGCAGACACATACATATTGCTCGCAGACGAAAGCAAATTTGCAGAAACGCTGGCTTTTAAGCATCCAGTCTGCCTTGAGATTTTAGAAGATGCGCTTTCGTATGTTGAAAAGGAAGTCCGCGTGCTCGGCGGGGAACCTTGTTTGAGGCGAAGCAATGCAAAAGACGGTATTACCGTATCGGATTACGGACACCTACTCATGGATGTCCGGTTTTCGAATGTTCAAAACATTAAGCAGCTTGACCATGATTTGAATCATATCGCGGGCGTCGTGGACACCTCTTTGTTCGTCGGTGTAGCCAATAAAGCGCTGATTGCAGGGGAATCCGGCATCCGCGTTGTCGAAAAGCTGTAATATCCTAAAAGTCGGTAAACCGTGGAATGGCAAAATTTACGGGACTCCTGCAAGAAAAGCGGATCAGGCGGGGCTCCAAAGCGAGTGAATTTCTCAATGATCAAAAGGACTTCCTTTTTTCGGAATCAGCGGCAGAAGAATCAGCGGACTTCCCCGAGAAATCGGCGGTAACATCATTTAAATCAGCGAAAAACGACCTGAAATCGGCAATTCGAAAAAAAACGAGGGAGAAGCCAAGCCCCACTGCAAAAACATAGTCTGAAACGAAGAAAACCCGTTGAGGAAAATGAATTTCCCAACGGGTTTTCTTGCTTTTTAATATAATCCGTATGGAGACTCTTTCAAATTGATGAATATGTTTTTCGTTTGCGTGTAGGCATCCAAAATGCTCTTATACGTTTCACGGCCGATACCGGATTTTTTATAGCCGCCGAACGGGGCGCCGGCAGGCAGTTGGTTATACGTATTGATCCACATGCGCCCGGTTTCGACGCAGCGCGCTACCCTCATAGCGCGGTTGAAATTGGCCGTCCAGACCGCGCCGCCAAGGCCGTATTCCGAATCATTCGCCATGCGGATGACTTCTTCCTCAGTCTTAAATTTAATGACGGTTGCGACAGGGCCGAAAATTTCTTTCTGTGCAATCCGCATATCATTTGTGGCATCCGCCAGTATGGTCGGCGCCATAAAGAAGCCTTGATCCAGGCCGTTTTCCGTCAATCTGCGTCCGCCCGTTACAAGCCGGGCGCCTTCTTTTTGGCCGATTTCCACATATTCCAATATTTTTTCAAGCTGCCGTTCGTTAATTTGCGCGCCCATTTGCACACCGTCTTCCCACGGCAGGCCGACTTTGATTTTTTCGAAAGCTTCTTTTAAAGCAGCCAGGAACTTATCATAAATGCCTTCCTGCACAAAAATCCGCGACCCGGCGCAGCAGACCTGGCCCTGGTTGAACAAAATGCCGAGTTGTGCCCCTTCAAGTGCTTGTTCCCATGGTGCATCATCAAAAATAATATTGGCCGATTTGCCGCCCAGTTCCAAAGTTGCCGGGATTAATTTATCAGCAGCCGCTTTTGCCACTGTGTAGCCGACTTCTGTTGAACCGGTAAACGCCAATTTGCTGAAGCCCGGGTGTTCCAGCATATAATTCCCGGAATCCGACCCTCTGCCTGTAACGACATTCACAACCCCGGCCGGCAGCACTTGATCCAAAAGCTTTGCCAGTTCCAAAAGGCTGAGCGATGTGGAGGATGACGGATGGATGACAACCGTGTTACCCACCGCAATCGCCGGCGCAATTTTCCACGCTGCCATCAAAAGCGGGAAGTTCCAAGGGACAATCTGCCCGACAACGCCGATCGGCTCTTTCAAGTTGATCGTGATCGTTTCTTCATCCAATGCTTTTGCCGTTCCTTCTTCCGAGCGAATCACGCCGGCAAAATAGCGAAAATGGTCGGCGCTTAAAGGAATGTCAATCCCTTTTGTTTCCCTTAAAGGCTTGCCGTTATCGAGCGTTTCGACCAAAGCGAGATGTTCCGCATTTTCATCGATCAAATCCGCTATTTTCAACAGCATTTGGCTTCTTTCAAGAATGCTAGTCTTTTTCCAGGATTGCAAAGCTTCCGTTGCCGCTTCAACAGCAGCATCCACATCTGCATGGCTTGCATCGACAAACTCCGACAGTTTTTCGCCATTGCCCGGATTGTAACTTGTGATTTTCCTCCCGCTTGTCCCTTCAACCCATTTGCCGCCGATATAAAGCTTGTACTGTTCATCTACTGCATGTTTCATATCATGTAAAACCATGCTCATGAAGAAGACTTCCTTTCTGTTTCGGGATTAAAAAATGCCGCAATTTTATTTTACTCCGGGCCGATCAACACACAAAGGAAACCGCTCCCAATTCACAAAATTGTAAAACCCCGCCAATCGAGCGGGGCGAAACATTAAATTTTTTCAAGCACTTCCCGGCCAACCTGTGGATCACTATCTTTCTTGGCTTTGCGTATCATGCCGACAAGCAAATAAACGACCGGTGTCATCACAATGGAAGCCGCAAATTTAAATATATATTGGGTAAAAATCAGCGTCCCGAGTACCCGGACCGGCACCGTTCCGTAAAAAGCAATGGTAATAAAAATGGATGTATCAATCAATTGGCTCAGCATTGTAGAAGCATTGTTGCGCAGCCACAGCTTTTTTCTGCCGTGCTTTTTCTTCAATTTATTGAAGACGAACACATCCAGGTTTTGGCTGATGATATAGGAAACGAGGCTGGCAAGAATGACACGGAAACTGCCGCTTAAAATCGTTTCAAACGCATCCTGGTGCCCGAATGCAGGCGCTGCAGGCAGATGGATCGTGATCAGAATAAAAATCATCGCCAAAATCTGTGTAATAAACCCGGCCTGGACCGTCGCCCTGCCTGCTTTTTTCCCGTAAACTTCCACAGTCACATCAACAAGCGGATAAGTAAAAATATAAATAACGGCGGCGGCCGGCAGCACAATCGCATCACCGATATGGAAAAGCTTAACGGATACGATGTTCGATAAAATCAAGAGCCCGACAAATATCCCGTTCAAATAAGCATTCATCCTTGTCCCCCCTTACCGGTTATCCACTTTTTCGGGATACATGTCATGGTTCATCAAGCGGTAATGGGCCATTTCTTCGTATTTTGTTCCCGGTTTCCCGTAATTGCACCAAGGATCGATTGAAATCCCGCCGCGCGGTGTAAATTTCCCCCAGACTTCGATATATCGGGGATCAAGCAGCTTGATAAGATCGTCCATAATGATATTCACGCAGTCTTCGTGAAAATCGCCGTGGTTTCGGAAACTGAACAAATACAATTTTAAAGATTTGCTTTCAACGATTTTTTTGTCCGGGATATAGGAAACATAGATCGTTGCAAAATCCGGCTGGCCGGTAAGCGGGCATAAACTCGTAAATTCCGGGCAGTTAAATTTCACAAAATAATCACGGTCTGCATGCAGGTTATTGACCGCCTCCAATACACCCGGATCATAGTCCGTAGGGTATTTTGTTTTCTGGTTCCCCAGCAGCGTTAAATCCTTCAATCCTTCTTCTTGCTTTCTTCCAGCCATAAAAAACCTCCTCGAAAAAATGTTCCCCGCCATTTTTTCCAGGAGAGATCCCGAACCCTTATTTTCCGAATAAGATGAAAAAAAGCCATATCCTTTATGGACATGGCGGTACATTCCATTTATCCATAGTTTTTTATAGAGGGTTGAGCTATGAACCTCTCCCGATCGGGTAGTTGTTTCGTTCCTATTTTAAAAAATTTTGCCGGGCATGTAAACCCCCTTTTACTGTACGGCTTGTTGGATGGCTTCGCGTGTAATTTTCGCATGGTCCTCATTCCAGCGCACTTCCCCGTTTTCAAGGAGAAAAATTTGTGGGGACTCGTGCCGGATGCCGAACGTTTCCGCAATGTGATTGGAAACAGGCCGGTCTTCAATGACCAACACCTCGGCCGCCGGGATATCCGTTTCTTTTACAAATCCGAGAAATTCTTCGTGGGCTTTTGCGCTGATCGGGCATCTTGTACTGTGCTTAAAAAGCAGGCGCTTGCCGCTTCCCTGAACAAATTGTTCCAGTTCTTCCACTGTGTGGAGCTGTTGTACTGCCATTGTGATTCCTCCCATTTTAAAAGTTCATCTTTTAGTGTACCAATACAAGCCGATCTAATCACGGGAGAAGCTTTCTGTGCGGATGTGAAAAATGCCGGCCGAGGGAAGCAGCGACAATCACGACGATGGCCAAAACCATCACGATTTCTATATACAGGCTCGTTTCCGCTTCGTAGACGGCAGCCGTCTGGTTGCTTTCCGACATACCGGTTCCATTACCCGGGATCAATCGTACAAAAAGCTTGAAATCGGGTTTCAATATTAATCCTTTTCATCCTATTCAAAAACAGGCCCATCCGGTTCCGGGCGGGGCGTTGCTGCGCGGTTTCTGCGGCGCATCCATTTGCTGCACAGGAAAATGGCAAACATCAGGCCGAAACTGACGAGCAGGCCGATCCTTTCGTTTCTGTGCAGAAGCCCGCCTGAAATCACCGCCAATATAAAGGCGATCCCGGCAAAGGAAGTGAAGGGATAACCAAATACCTTATACGTTCCCTGTTTCCGCGCATACGTCGGATGCAATTTAATATGGGAAGCCAAAATATTGACCCAGTTTAAAATCAAGAGTACACCTGCCGCGGTCGTGACATATTCATACAGTGTTTTTGGCAGTAGGAAGGAAAACAGTACGGAAACCGCAAGCCCTGCAGCCGTCAGCAGCAAAGCATAAATGGCCACCCCTCTTTTATTTTTCTCTTCCAGCTTTTTCGGCGCGTCCCCGTCATCGGCAAGCGCCACTAAAATCTGTGTAATGGAAAACAGCGCGCCGACCATTGTGGAAAACGCAGCACTGATAATAATCACGTTGAATATGGAATCGAGATAAGGAATATGGAAAGCCGATAATGCCGTCACAAACGGGCTTTCCGAAGCATTGACCGCCCGCCAACCTGCCATCAGCACGACAAACAGCAAAGATAGCACATATATGGCGACAAGCGTGATCAAAAGGCCGTATCCGGTTTTCGGAATATCTTTTTGATTTTTCAGCTCAGCGGATGCCACACCGACCACTTCCATACCGCCGAAGGAAAAAAAGATAAAAATCAGCGCAGACCACAGCCCTGTGATGCCGTTCGGAAAAAGCTGAAAGTTCCCCGGCGACCTGACCGTATTGCCCGCCGACGGATGGATGGCGCCCAGTAAAAACAGCACGCCGAAAACAATGAAAACGACCAATGTCGATAATTTAATCATCGCAAACAGCGATTCAATTTTCCCGAAATTTTGCATGCCCATCAAATTGATGCCAAAGCCAAGGAGGGCAAATACAATCGTAAAAATCCAAAGCGGGGTATGCGGAAACCAAAATTGCGTAAAAGTGGAAAGGGCGACAATTTCGCTCGACATGATCAGAATGCCGGACAGCCAGTACATCCAGCCGATGACAAAACCGTACGGACTGCCGAATGCTTTTTTCGCGTATGTCCGGAACGAGCCCGGCTGAGGGTCATTAACCGTCATTTCTGCGAGCGCGCTGAACACAAAATACGCCGTTACCCCGGCAAACAAATAGCCGATTAAAATGGACGGACCGGCAAGGCGGATCGACAGCCCAGTGCCGAGGAAAAACCCCGCACCGATAATGGAGCCGATGCCAATCAGGGAAAGCTGCCACCATGGAAGTCCGCGCCCTTTCCCCTTTCTTGCCTGCTTTTCCTGCTGATGGCGGACAGCCTGTTTAAACGTTTGATGATATTTCACAGTAAAAATCCCCTTCTATGAATGGCGTCTTTATGGAGAAGTATCTCCGAACGCCTGCGAATCATACATAGAAGGGGTCAGCAGTTATTCTGTGCTTTTTAACGGTTCTTCTTCTTTTTCAAACAATTTCCCCGGCCAGAACGCATAGCGGCAGAGCACCGTTGTAATCGCCGGCACCAGGAGCGGGCGGACGACAAACGTATCCAGCAGGACACCGATGGCGGTGACAATCCCGAATTGCAATAAAATCTGGATCGGAAGGACGGTCAACACCGCAAACGTGCCGGCAAGAATGAGCCCTGCTGATGTAATGACAGCGCCTGTTTCCGTCACACCGAGCACAATTGCACGCTTGTGCGGCAGCCGCTGTTTATTTTTCCAAATGCTTGAAATCATAAAGATATCGTAATCTTCCCCAAACCCGACAAGAAAGACAAAGGCATAGAACGGAATCAAATCCTGGATGGCCGGAATGCCCAAACCGTAATGGATGAGGAGCCAGCCGGCACCCAAAGCGGAAACATAAGACAAGAACACCGTCACAATCAAGTACACCATGGCGACAAGCGAACGCAAATACAAGCGCCGCAATGATCAAAATGACAAACGGCATAATATTTTCATATCCCTTTCCGTCGTGTTGGCCGTATCATAAAGGGAAGACGTCACCCCGCCGATCCAAAGATGGCTGGTTCCTGCCACGCCCGCATCTTGCAAAGCCTTTACTGCCTGTTTTTTGATCTTCGGAATCGATTCAATCGATTTTTTGTCATATGGATTTTGCTTCAAGGAAACTTCATAAAACTCATAATGTTTATTCTTCCCGTATTCCGGACCTGTCACCTCGTCAACAAACAAAAGCTTTTCCAACGCTCCTTTTACATCCGCATCTTTTCCTTCCGTATTAACAATAAGGTTGTAAAACGTTTGCCGCCTATGCCTATCTCGCCCTCATTAAAACCGGAAACCATAAACAGGCCGACGGATCCCGCCTGTTCCCTTCTGCCGAAACGGCTGCAAACCGTATTATAACCGTATTTTGGCAAGGATTTTTCGGGAGAATCGCCGCGTAAATGACCAGGCCCGTTCTTTAACGGGTTTTTGTGTCTTTTTAAAAGATGATTTCCCGGGGTAAAACCGGGAATAGTACCCTAATTTAATTAACAGCTTTGATCCGGGACTTTTTTGCCATTAAAATCTTAATTTATTGAATATTTTTTATAAAAAATTATACTAAGCCCATCATCAATCTATTCTTTCTTTCGGAAGGGGAATTCTTTTGGAACGGAATCATACGATCATGCAGTTTTTTGAATGGAACACGAAAGCGGACGGAAAACATTGGAACCGCCTGAAAGAGCTGGCACCCGAATTAAAAGCGGGCGGGATTGATTCCGTGTGGCTTCCGCCTGTCACAAAAGGGCAGTCAGCCGAAGACAACGGCTATGGCGTCTATGACCATTATGACCTCGGTGAATTCGACCAGAAAGGCACGGTCAGAACGAAGTACGGAACCAAACAGGAACTGCATGAGGCCATCCGGGCATGCCACGAGCATGAAATTTGCGTCTATATCGACGTGGTCATGAACCACAAAGCGGGGGCGGATGAAACCTAAGCTTTTCAGGTAGTGGAAGTCGACCCAATGGACCGGAATAAAGAGATCTCAGAACCGTTTGAAATAGAAGGATGGACGAAATTCAATTTCGAAAACCGGCACGGCCAGTATTCTTCTTTCAAATGGAATTTCAACCATTTCAGCGGCGTGGATTATGACCAGCGGACCGGGCGGAATGGCATTTTCCGCATTGTCGGCGAAAATAAGCATTGGAACGAGAATGTGGACAGCCAATTCGGAAATTTCGATTACTTGATGTACGCCGATATTGACTACAACCATCCGGACGTCAAAAGGGAAATGATTGAATGGGGCAAATGGCTTGCCGATACGACCAGCTGCGACGGTTACCGGCTCGATGCCATTAAACATATCAATTTTGATTTTATCCGCGATTTTGCCTCCGAATTAATGGCGCACCGCGGGAAAAATTTTTATTTTGTCGGCGAGTTTTGGAACCCGCAGCTGGAAGCATGCCAAAAATATTTGGACCATGTAGAATTTAAAATCGACCTGTTCGATGTCGCGCTGCATTATAAATTGCGCGATGCTTCCATTAAGGGAAGGGATTTTGACTTAACAACCATTTTCGATGAAACACTCGTCCAAACACACCCGCTGAATGCCGTCACTTTTGTCGACAACCATGATTCGCAGCCGAGCGAATCCCTTGAATCATGGGTGGAAGACTGGTTTAAGCAGAGTGCTTATTCCCTGATTCTTCTCCGGAAAGACGGCTACCCGTGTGTATTTTACGGGGACTTTTACGGAATCGACGGAGACCATCCGATTCCGGGCAAGAAAGATGCTATTGCGCCGCTATTATATGTGCGCCTGGAAAAAGTTTACGGCGAACAGGATGACTATTTTGACCACCCAAATACGATTGGTTGGGTGCGCCGCGGCGTTTCGGAACTGCCGCATTCAGGCTGTGCTGTTGTCATTTCAAACGGTAACGGCGGGGAAAAAAGAATGTTTGTCGGAAAAGAACGCGCCGGGGAAATTTGGGTGGATGTAACAGGTGCAAGGAAGGAGAAAATTACGATCGAAGAAGAAGGCTTTGCCAGGTTCCCGGCCAACGGGGGCAGCGTTTCCGTATGGATCGAGGAAGAAAATAAATAGTCGGCGGCCGGCCAACAAAACATTGGCTGTTTCTTTTACATATTGTGGCCGTCCGCCGCCAGCAAATCATTCATATTGGCGACATCACGCAGAAGCCCGAAACCGTGATCCCCATGCCGAGGGGCACCATATTTTATGCCGTATGTGTAAAATATTTTTCGAGGGAAAAATAGGGATCGATCAGCCTGTATACAAGCACTTCATCGGCAATAGGGAATTTAAGCAAGATTTTTAGGTTGTCATATCTTCACCTGGATAAGGGGCAATTCCAACATCCTATAAAAAGCTGAGGATATATAATGATCGCTAATTTCTGAGACTCCTGCGGGAAAAGCGAGCAAGAAGAGACCCAGTGTGCTTGAGGGACGAGCGAGGAGGCTCGCGACGCTTGCGGAAAGCGAGTAAATTTCGCGATCATCAAAAAGAGGTGCCCATATTCCCGGTTTAAAGGCTTTTTGGATTGCCCTTATCCAGGGAAGCAAGCAAAGTGCGGTAGCCAAAAGCGTACAAAAAGAGTGGCTGGACATCACTGATTTTTAAACGATGTCGAGAAAAACTTGACACATACTGAAAAAATTTCTCCTTGCTATTTTGCCTGCATGCTGATAGGATAGAAGAGTATGATTTGGAAAGCGAATATTCAACGTCAAGAGTCTTTCCAAGCAGATAATTTTGACCAAGGAAGTTAAGGCCATACGGACAGCCGGGTCAAATGCCGAATCGGCAACTTTTGGTTGCCTTATTGATTGAGTTGGAAGCTCAAATTTTATAAGTTGGTTACTTTACAACCGGTGCGTGTGCACATCAACTTGTGAAACGATCAATAAGAGTGGTAAAAGTAATTATTTGCTATATAGACTCTGATCCGATTTGAATATTAAAAAGCTTTCTTCCATAATGTCCCAGGACTTTTATGGCAGATGGATATCCGTTTATCCCGGATATTCGTATGCTTTTTTAATATGATGATTTTTATGAAGCAAGTGTTGTGCGCGGGCCCGCGATCTGCACTTGCTTTTTTGTTTGCCTTTTTCCGGCATGCCACAAGTTTAAAATCTATTTTGAAGGAGATAAGAGAATGGGAAAAGCATTGATTATCGGTTGCGGCGGCGTGGCCTCGGTAGCTGCCTATAAATGTTGCCAAAACAGCGAAGTATTTGAAGAAATCTGCATTGCAAGCCGGACAAAATCGAAATGTGATGCGTTAAAAGTAAAACTGGACGGCGGCAAAACGAAAGTCACCACGGCGCAAGTGGATGCCAATCATGTGGAAGAGCTGATTGCTCTAATTGAAAAAGAAAAACCGGATGTTGTCATGAACTTGGCGTTGCCATACCAGGATTTAACCATCATGGAAGCTTGCCTCGCCACAAAAACAAACTATCTCGATACAGCCAACTACGAACCCGAGGATACGGCAAAGTTTGAATACAAATGGCAGTGGGCTTACCGCGAACGCTTTAAAGAAGCCGGCATTACCGCACTTTTGGGGAGCGGCTTTGACCCGGGCGTGACCGGCGTTTTTTCCGCCTATGCGTTGAAACACCATTTCGATGAAATTGAGTATATTGATATTTTGGACTGCAATGCCGGAGACCATGGCTACCCGTTCGCAACAAACTTCAATCCGGAAATCAACATCCGCGAAGTTTCTGCAAACGGCAGCTACTGGGAAAACGGCAAGTGGGTCGAAACGAAGCCGATGGAAATCAAGCGCGTTTACAACTTCCCTGAAATCGGCGAGCGGGATATGTATTTGTTGCACCATGAAGAAATTGAATCCCTCGCGCTGAACATCCCGGGCATCAAGCGGATCCGTTTCTTCATGACATTCAGCGAGAGCTACCTGACGCACCTGAAATGCCTCGAAAATGTCGGCATGACTTCCATTGAACCGATTGAATTCGAAGGCAAACAAATCGTGCCGCTCCAGTTCTTAAAAGCTGTGCTGCCGGATCCCGCTTCACTCGGCCCGCGCACAAAAGGCAAAACGAATATCGGCTGCATCTTCCGCGGAAAAAAAGATGGCAAAGACAAAACATACTATTTGTACAATGTGTGCGACCACGAAGCCTGCTACAAAGAAGTGGGTTCGCAGGCGGTTTCTTATACGACCGGCGTTCCGGCAATGATCGGCGCAATGATGCTGATGACCGGCACATGGGATTACAAAGGCGTCTACAACATCGAAGAGTTTGATCCGGACCCGTTCATGGAAGCCCTGAACAAATGGGGCCTGCCGTGGAAAGAAAGCTTTGATCCGGAGCTTGTGGACTGATGAAGATCGAACAACTGCCAACCCCGTGCTATGTCATTGATGAAAAGAAACTTGAAAACAACCTGAAAATTTTAAATGGCGTCATGAAACGGACCGGATGCAAAATTGTCTTGGCCCAGAAAGCTTTTTCGATGTATACGCTGTATCCGCTCATTGGGAAGTACTTAAGCGGCACAACGGCAAGTGGCCTGTATGAAGCCCGCCTCGGCTATGAGGAAATGGGTAAAGAAAACCATGTTTTTTCGGCTGCCTACCGTGATGATGAAATCGATGAAATTATCTCGATCTGTGACCATATTATTTTTAATTCCTTCTCGCAGCTCGAGAAATTTAAGGATAAAGTGCTGAAAGCCGGCAAAAAGATCGGCCTGCGCATCAATCCGGAATGTTCCACCCAGGTCGGCCACGCCATTTATGACCCGTGTTCCCCGGGATCCCGCTTCGGCGTGACAAAAGAACATTTCCGTCCCGAATTGCTGGACGGCGTTTCCGGGCTGCATTTCCACACCCTCTGCCAGCAAAACGCGGATGATTTGGAAACAACTTTGAATGCTGTTGAACAAAAGTTCGGCGAGTGGCTCCCGCAAATGGAATGGATCAATTTCGGCGGCGGCCACCATATTACAAGGGAAGATTACGATATCCCTTTGCTGGAAAAATGCATTCAACGGATGCAGGACCAATACGGCTTGGAAGTATATCTCGAACCTGGCGAAGCCGTTGCCTTGAATGCCGGCTATCTCGTCACGACAGTGCTCGATACGGTGAAAAACGGCATGGATATTGCCATTCTCGACACATCCGCTTCCTGCCATATGCCGGATGTGCTCGAAATGCCGTACCGCCCGCCGCTGTTCGGGTCCGGGGAACCAGGGGAAAAACCGTATACGTACCGTCTCGGCGGCCAGACCTGCCTCACCGGCGACACGATCGGGGATTATTCTTTCGACCGGCCGTTAAAAGAAGGCGACCGGCTTGTATTTGGCGACATGGCCATCTATACGATGGTGAAAAACACGACATTTAACGGCATGCCGCTCCCGGCCATCGCCATCCGGGACCGGAACGGGGACTGCAAGGTCGTCCGCGAATTCGGGTACGAAGATTTTAAAATGCGGTTGGCTTAATCCGTTAATAAGAGAATCGGGCTTCGGAATGAGGTCCGGTTCTTTTTTTAAATGAAAAATCACGCAGGCCTGCTCCTTAAGAGCATCTTGCTTCCCAACTTAAGTAATCGTAATTATAATTATATTTGCAAGCTTCCATCATCGTCTCCTGGTTTTGCAGGCCTGCCCATATAATATCACTTTCGAACAGCTATCTTCTTTAGTATTTTTACTATTTGAAGCCATTAGGTGTTCTTTTTTATGTTGCCTGAATTTCAATATATGGAGGGATGGCAATGAAAAAACGGGCAATTGTTTATTGCGAAAATCAATTTGGCACAACAGACGGAAAAACAGCGAACGGGCTGATCCGCGAACCCGGCAATTATATCATTACCGCCGTCATTGACAGCAGCAAACAGGGGCAGGATGCCGGGCGATATCTCGACAACAAGTTTAACAGCATCCCGATTTGCAAAGACCTGGAAGATGCACTTCTCCATTCAGGACAAACACCGGATGATTTCATTTTCGGCATTGCGCCGACAAACGCCTTTTTGAAACCGGAAGAAAGAGAAGTCATTATCGAGGCAATGAAAGCCGGATTAAACATCATCAACCCGCTTCAGGAATTTTTGACGGATGATGAAGAAATGATGGCCTGCGCACGGGAATGCGGGGTAACCATCCGGGACATCCGCAAACCGAGGCCGAAAAAAGAGTGGACCTTGTTTACGGGTGAAATATTAAACATCAATACGCCTGTTGTTGCGGTGCTGGGCACAGACGGCGCCTGCGGCAAGCGGACTACCGCGAAATTCCTTGAAAGGGGATTCAGAGAAAAAGGCTATAAACCGGCCTTTATTGCAACCGGCCAAACCGGCTTGATCCAGGGGGCCCAATACGGCTTCGCCATGGATGCTTTTCCGCTGCAGTTTTTGATTGGCGAGTTGGAGCGTGAAGTCCTAAGAGCCAATAAAAACGAGCATCCGGACATCATCATTGTGGAAGGGCAGGGGGCGCTCAGCCACCCCGCATATGCGAGCTCGGTCGGCATTTTAAAAGGTGCAAGGCCGCAAGCTGTTATTTTGCAGCATGCCCCAAAAAGGAAAATTTTGTCAGATTTCCCGTTTGCTGAAGTGCCGAAAGTAGAAGATGAAATCAGCTTGATTGAACACTTTGGAAAAACAAAAGTCATCGGGATTACTCTGAACCATGAAAGCATGACAGACGGCGAACTGGAAGAGACGATCCGTGAATATGAAGAAACATACCATCTTCCTGTTTCCGATGTGTTAAAAACCGGCACGGATAAAATGATTGATGCCATTATCGATTTCTTCCCTTCCCTGAAGAAGGCAGTGGTTTCCTGATGGTGCTTTTGCCGCGGGTAGAAATCAATCTTGAAAAAATCAAACACAATGCAAAAACATTAAAAAAAATATACGGAAGGAAAGGAATCGATGTTACAGGCGTTGTAAAAGGGGTTGCTGCCGACTTGAAGATTGCCGCTGCTTTGGTGGAATGCGGCATTACGAGCCTGGCAGACTCAAAAATTGCCAATATCATAAAATTGAAAAGAGCCGGCATCAAAGCGGACCTGATCTTATTGCGCTCCCCCGGCATCAGTGAAGTGGAAAAAACCGTTCAATACGCAGACACCAGCATGAATACGGAACTCGATGTCATCCGGGCGTTGTCGGCAGAAGCGGCAAGGCAGAAGAAAAAGCACAAAATCATTTTAATGGTGGAAATGGGGGATTTGAGGGAAGGCATTTTATTAAAAGATGCCCCTGCCATGATCCACGAAGTGCTGAAATATCCCGATATCGAAATAGCAGGGATCGGCACAAACTTCGCCTGCTTTGGAGGCGTGCTGCCGACAGAACAAAAAATGAGGGAGTTTTCCCGCTTTGTGCGTGCCATGCAGGAGCTGTTTTCCCTCAAACTTCCTTATGTTTCCGGAGGCAATTCCGCCAACTACAACTGGGTGATGAAAACGAAAGATGCCGGCGCCGTCAATAACATCCGGCTCGGGGAATCGATTTTACTGGGCCGGGAAACATCAGGTGGGCGTGCCATCCCGTCTTTATACCAGGATGCGTTTTGTTTCGTTGCAGAAGTCATTGAATCCAAAATCAAACCATCCGTGCCATACGGGATGATTGGAAAAAATGCGTTTGGGGAACGGGTTTCCTTCCAAGACAGGGGAAACAGGCGGAGGACGATTGTTGGGGCAGGGCGGCATGATGTGCTCGTGCCGGGCCTTACCCCTGTCCAACCGTTTGAAATCCTCGGATCCAGCAGCGACCATATCATCCTCGATACAAAAGATGCCATCCTTAAACCGGGGGATGAAGTAAGGTTTTACATGAACTACGGGGCAGTGCTGACGGCCATGACTTCCCCGTATGTCCATAAAACTTATGTATATCCAGACGCCAAGACCCGCGAATGGTACAAGCAGCAGTTTATCCTTTCCCGTGTCGCTAAGCAGGAAAAAACGGGCGCATGAATCATACGCCCGTTTTTTCTTATTTTGTGATAATAATATCTTCTGCTGTGATGTCGCTGCCGAAATACGGTTTCAAATTCTCGTTGTAATCCTTTTTAAAGAAGCCATTATGGTTTAATTTCGTAATTTCCTTATTGACCCATTTCAGAAGCGATTGATTTCCTTTCTTCACCGCAGGGGCAATATACTGGTTCGGCCCAAGCGTTTTAATCCCGACCGTATAGTCCGGATGATTTTTCACCCAAGCATACAGATAAGAGTTATCATCCGCCAATGCCGCTGCCCGGCCATTTTTCAGCGCATTGAACTGCTCTGTTTTTGAATCATATTTTTGCAAAGAGATATCTTTATATTTGCTGGTAAAATAGTTTTCCGCCGTTGTCCCTTTGTTTACAATCAAAGATTTGCCTTTCAATTGGTTCACATTGGTAATCGGATTTTTCTTAGGCGAAACAACGCCAATCGAGACTTTCATGTACGGATTGGCGAAGTCCACAACCTGCTTCCGTTCAGGCGTTACGGTGAAATTGGCCAATACAAGATCGACTTTGTTGGATTTCAATGCATCAACGCGGTTGTTGGCATTCACTTGCACAAATTTCACTTTCACGTTTAAATCTTTGGCAATTTGCCGGGCCAGTGCTACATCATAACCGGTCCGGTTCCCGTTTTTATCCACCCATCCGTAAGGCGGAAGATCACCGAAAACGGCAATCTTAATCGTGCCGTTTTTCTTAATGGCGGATACACTGGACGGGTTGCTGCTTGATGAACTGCCTGAACTGTTGCCGCAGCCTGCAAGCGCCAATACCAATATCAGTACAAAAGATGAGATTAAACCTGATACCAATGAACGATGCTTTTTCATAATCTTACCTCCTAGCTGAGATACAAATATTCTAGAAATCCATGCTTTCCAGGAATTTTTTTGCCCGGTCTGTCTGCGGTCTGGCAAAAAATTGGCTGCCCGGTGTTTGCTCGAGAATTTTTCCGTCCTCAAGAAACAGGATTTTATCACCAATTTGCCGGGCAAAATTCATTTCATGCGTGACGACGATCATCGTCATATTTTCTTTGGCTAAACGTAGAATGATTTCGAGAACGCCGCGGACCATCTCCGGGTCAAGCGATGCGGTGACCTCATCAAAGAGCATCAGTCTCGGATTCAGTTCAAGCGCGCGGACAATCGCCACCCGCTGTTTCTGCCCGCCGGACAATTCGCGCGGATAAGCCTCTGCATACTGTTCCATCCCAACTTCTTTCAACAGGCTTAATGCCTGCCGAGCGGCTTCGTCTTTCTTCCGCTTTTGGACCTTCATCGGGCCAAGGAGGATATTTTCCATCACCGTCATATTCGGAAATAAATCATAGCTTTGGAAAACCATCCCGATCTGCTGCCGCAGCCGGCGCCAGTTTTTCTGCGACGACTGAACGGTTTCCCCGTTGAAAACAATCGATCCGGATTGAAATACTTCAAGCCCGTTTAAGCATCGGATCAATGTGCTTTTTCCCGACCCGGACGGACCCAAAAGGACGACGACGCTGCCTTCATCGACTTCAAAACTGATGTCCTCCAGCACGCGTTTATTGCCGTAAGATTTCTGTAAATGTTCTACTTTCAGTAAAGGTTCAGCCATTTGCTCCTACCTTGCCCCTCCTCTCTAATCGCCTTGCCAGACGGGAAAGCGGATAGCATAAAATAAAATATAAAATAAAAATAAAACCGTAAACCCAGAAAGCGCCGTCCTGATAACGGTGGCTGTTGGCTTCAATAATCTGCTGCCCGACATTGATGACATCCACCACGCTGATCAACAGCAGCAGGGAGGTCGTTTTAATAATTCTGGTCATTAGATTAATGGTAGCCGGAATCATCAAGTGGACCGATTGCGGCAGAAGGATGTACCGGTAGAGCTGAAATGGATTTAAACCGATTGCTTTTCCGGCTTCAACTTGGTGCCGGGGAACGGAAATCAACGCACCGCGGACGATATCGCTCATTTCAGCAGCCATCCATAAACTGAATACGAGTGTCCCGACCGTATCTGCCTTGAAATTAATGTTAAAGCTTTGCGGCAGAATATAATAAAACAAAAACAGCAGTACAATGGTCGGCACAATGCGGAAAAATTCCAAATACAGCCGCAGAATCATCCTCAGCAGCGGATTATGCAATGTCCGCAAGACCCCTAAAACAATGCCAAGCACACCGCCAAAGAGAATGGCCAAAAGGGCAATTTTAGCCGAGACATATAATCCGCCCAATAACCGTATAAAGTTGGCTCCTTCAAAGAAGATATTAATTCCCGAATGTCCCATAACGCACCTTCTTTTCTAACCATGTCAGTATGATGGACAGCGGAATTAAAATGACAGCATACGCCAGCACGAGCAATGACAAGTACTCGTTTGTGTGGTAGTACATACCGATTAAGTCAAGTGCCGTATTGGTCAATTCCGGAATGGCAAGGACTGTAAAAATGGAAGTTTCCTTGATTAAAAAAATGACGTTTGCGGCAAACGCAGGGACGCTGAGCATCAATCCCTGGGGAAAAACGATATAGCGTGCCAGCTGAAACTGGTTCAGCCCAATCGCGAGCCCTGACTCAACCTGTGTTTTCGGCACGCCGTTCAGTCCGCCGGAAAACCCTTCAGCCATATAACTGCCCCCCAGAAAAATAAGGCCGATAATCCCGCAGATTTCAGCGGGAAATTTTATCCCGACCTGCGGCAGACCGTAATAAAGGAAAAATAACTGAATCAATAATGGCGTGTTCCGCGACAATTCTACATAAGCCGAAACGATCTGCCGCAATACCGGAACCTTAAAATACTGAACAAAACTGCACAACAAGCCTGCAACGGCCGCACCAAGAATGCCGAAAAACGAAAGCCGCAAAGTCAGCCAGAATCCCTTAATAAATATAGGCATGCTTTGCTGTATAACGGTCCAGTCCATCTCATCCCTCCTTTTGGCAAAATCCCATATAGCAGTTGAACAGCCTGGACTGCAAAATGCAGACACTAGGTGGAATCCGTGCTCATGCACTCAACAAACCAGATATGTAGAGATAAAAATGTTGCTTTGTCGAATATTCCGAATTTCACCTCCCTCCTTTCTTTTCCCATCCAGCAGACACAAAAAAGGCCGTTTCCCGCATAAGAAAACGACTTTACTCTTTTCGAGTATGTTGTTGTTTTCTTATCTTTACAGATGGATATCTGCTGGAATTAACACCATACATTTAAAAATGCTGGTTGTCGGGTTTCATTGGGCCAGTCCCTCCACCACTCTTGATAAGAAATATTCATTATTTTAGCAACATCTTTATTTTACTGAATCTGAATATAAAAATCAATATATTCCAATTGATTTTATCGGATTTGTCTCACACAGGAACAGCCGCCATGGTGATTGCAGCAAGGGTAAAAAAGAAATATGATCCCAATTACGAAAGTAAAATTGTAATTTAAAATAAAAAAAGGGCCCCATCCTTTGGTATAATTGAGTTTAACCAAAACTAAAAAACCAAGAAAGGGGGCACCTTTTCTGAATGTAATGCCGTTGAAGGCAAATTTGGTGAAGGCAAGCGTAAATACGGGCTGGACCTTATTCGAGCACGCCTTCAGGAGACAAGTGAAACAGTTGTAGCTCTCCAATTTCTCATCATGAACCTGGAGCGAAAGCTCAGAGTTCTTTTTTTGAAGTTTTTACAAAACACTATTTTGTCTTTTGATAACCGAATTTTGGCTTGCATCTGATTCATTCAGCAAGCCCTATTTACTTTAAACAATTTTACGGAAAAGCCAAAACATTTTTTAATTTATTGAAAAAACAGGCCAAACATACTATCGAAATGATACTTTCGTCAATGTCATTGCTTGGGCTTTGTACACTGACTTAAGAATAAGCTGCAGAGAGTAAATCCATTCGCCATTACATTTATTATATGATTCCGGAAGCCTCTCTAACTGCGAATATTGAAAAAAGAACCTTCAATCCAAAGATTGATCAATGGTTCTATGTTTTATTTTCAATGATGTTCTATTCCAATTCTTTAAGTAGAAACAATTGTCCATTGAAGAAAAATTGTTTAACTTTTTCGTTCAGTCCCTTTGTTCCGCATCCAAAGCATTAATGATAAACCGGTTCTTTTTCGCTCAGGCCAAGCGTCTGTGCTGTCGTAGTACGAATTTCTTGAAGAAGCTCCGGATTTTCCGCCAGTGACACGCCATAAGAAGGAATCATTTCTTTTATTTTCGGTTCCCACGCTTTCATATGTTGCGGGAAACATTTTTCGATTACCTCAAGCATCACGTGAACAGCAGTCGAAGCACCCGGAGAAGCACCAAGCAATGCAGCTACCGATCCATCAGCGGCAGTGACAACTTCCGTACCAAATTGTAGTGTTCCTTTACCGCCAGCCTCAGTATCTTTGATCACTTGTACTCGTTGGCCGGCTACCACGATATCCCAGTCCTCAAGTTTGGCGTTCGGGATAAACTCCCGTAACGTTTCCAGACGCTTTTCATTTGATAACAAAAGCTGCTGGATCAGGTATTTTATCAATGGGACGTTTTTTGCACCTGACGCTAACATCGTGAAAACATTATTCGGTTTTACAGAACCTAATAAATCAAAATTTGAACCTGTTTTTAAGAACTTTGGCGAGAAGCCGGCAAAAGGCCCAAACAGCAACGATTTTTTATGATCAATATATCTTGTATCAAGATGCGGAACCGACATTGGAGGAGCACCGACCTTCGCTTTACCGTATACTTTTGCATGATGCCGCGCTACAACTTCCGGATTTTTGCATACCATAAATAATCCGCTTACCGGGAACCCTCCAATATGTTTTGATTCAGGAATACCGGTTTTTTGCAGTAAAGGCAGACTTCCGCCCCCAGCACCGATAAAGACGAATTTTGCAGTGTGGTATTCGATTTTACCGTTTTTGATATCATGCACTTTCACTTCCCACAAGCCTTCGCGGGTACGCTTAATATCCTTCACGATGTGCTTGTAGTTGACCTCGACGTTTGTATTCTTTAAGTGGTCAAACAACATGCGTGTTAAAGCGCCAAAATTGACATCAGTCCCGAAATCGATTTTTGTTGCCGCTATCGGTTCATTCAATGTACGGCCTTCCATGATAAGCGGAATCCATTCCTTCAGTTTTTCCGGGTCATCTGAAAATTCCATCCCTTTAAACAGGGGATGGCTTGACAGCGCTTTAAAACGTTTTTTTAAAAAAGTAACATTTTTTTCCCCTTGAACTAAACTCATATGAGGAATTGGCCTGATAAAGTCCCGCGGATTACTGATCAGCTTGCTGTTTACAAGATAAGACCAAAACTGTCTTGAAAGCTGAAACTGTTCATTAATTTTTACAGCCTTGCGAATATCTACAGATCCGTCAGATTTCTCGGGTGTATAGTTGAGTTCGCACAGCGCAGAATGGCCCGTACCCGCATTATTCCATTCGTTTGAGCTTTCTTCCCCTGGGTTTGCGAGTTTCTCAAACACTGTGATTTCCCATTCCGGTGCTAACTCCTTCAACAATGTTCCTAAAGTCGCGCTCATGATTCCGGCACCAATTAAGATAGCGTCTGTTTTTTCCTGTCTGTTACTCATGATAACCTTCTCCTTATCCCCTGTATTTGCAATATGATCCAGGCGCTCCTTCCCGTTACACAAATGGCAGGTGCAACCCGGGAAAACGCTTTATGAGTCTTAATATAATAATATCATATTTTATTATAATTCTTTAGAATAATGATAAACAATTTGACAATGGAAATATGAGGAAGAAGTCTTTTGCAAAGACCGAGAAACACAAAAAACCAAATCCTTAACTCAACTTCTTAAAATGGTTAAGGCTTTGGTTTACGCTACAACCTGCATCGTCCCATTATCGACGTTACTTATGGTACGGTTCATTCCTGATAATCCGGAACGCGCGGTAGATCTGTTCCAGTAAAATCAAGCGCATCAACTGGTGCGGGAAGGTCATTTTGGAAAAGGAGAGGCTTTCGTTGCCCCGCTGCATGACTTCACGGCTTAAGCCAAGGCTGCCGCCGATGACAAAAGTGATTTTGCTTTTGCCGTATGTCGCCAAATGATCAATCATATCCGCCAATTCTTCCGATGTTTTCATTTTACCCTCGATCGCAAGCGTGATCACATAGGTATCCGGGCTGATTTTGGCGAGAATCCTTTCGCCTTCTTTTTGTTTCACAATTTCCATCTCGGCTTCGCTCAACACTTCTGGCGCTTTTTCATCCGGAACTTCGATGATGTCCACTTTTGCATAAGCAGAAAGCCTTTTCAAATACTCTCCAATCCCTTGTTTTAAATATTTTTCTTTCAATTTTCCTACTGAAAGAATCGAGATATTCACAACTTACCCCCACCTTACCCACAAGCTATTGACATAAGTTATCCACATATTCACAAAAACTATCCACATTTTGTGTGGGAATACCCGTTCCATACAAGATATATTCCATCATTTTTCGCTGTTCACAGGCTGTTAATATTCTTTTTTTCGAGCAATTTCAACAAATATTATTATTTCCTTACCATTTTTCTTCAAAAATGGCCCCTTTATCCTGGCCTCATTGCCTTATTTTACTTATCCACACAGGAAACCCACTACATGATCCCAAAAAAGGAAGGAAAAGCATTTCGCCTTTCCTCCCCATTCTATTAGTTGGATCCTGAAGCTGTCGCTAACGTCAATGTAAATGTTTTCGATTGCCCGTTCCGGTACACGGTGACGCTCATCTTATCTCCAGGCTGTTTATGTTCATACAAGTATTTCCTCAATCCAATGATGTTGTCGATCTTATGGCCGTCCAATTTATAGATGACATCAAACTCTTTCAGGCCCGCTTTATCGGCTGGGGAGCCGTTCTGGACTGCTCCAATTACAACACCGGTTGTAACATTGCTCGGCAGTTTTAATGTTTCCTGCTGCTGGTAAGCCGAAATATCAGAGACATTTTCAATTCCAACTCCCAACGCCGGGCGGACAATTTTACCTTTTGTTTCCAATTGGTTGATGACCGTTTTCGCCGAATTGATCGGAATCGCAAAACCGATCCCTTCAACAGACTCATTTGAAATTTTCATTGAGTTGATGCCGACAACCTGGCCGGAAATATTGATTAAAGCACCACCGCTGTTCCCAGGGTTGATCGCGGCATCGGTTTGAATGACTTCTTCCTGCCAATCTTCCGTTCCGTCTTCATCTATATCAACTGGGACAGTGCGGTTAAGCCCGGATACGATTCCTTGCGTCACTGATCCAGCAAATTCTTCACCAAGCGGGTTCCCGATCGCGATGACCGTTTCCCCAAGTTTTAATGCATCCGAATCGCCGAATTGGGCAACCGTTGTCACGTTGCTGCCGTCAATTTCAAGCACAGCCAGGTCGGTCCATTTATCGCCGCCAACTAATTTGGCGGAAAGCTTTTTGCCGTTGTACAATGTTACCTCTAAAGAATTGGCCCCTTCAATGACGTGGTAATTCGTGACCACATATGCCTTATCCCCGGATTTTTTATAAATAATCCCTGAACCGGATCCTGCTTCTTGGGAAGAGGAAGAGGAAGAACTCGAATCCTGGCCGTAAAAATCCTGGTTTGACCAAATACTCTGTTTTTGGATATTCGTTACGCCGACAACAGCTTTTTCCGCGTTTGAGACAGCTTTCGTAATATCCGTTGTGACTTTCAGGGATACCGATTTTGAAGTGGTCGGCGTGGCAGTGCTTGTATTCGCTGCAGAATTTGATTCAACAGATGCGGAATCTGTTTCCGTCCCAGTTTTCCCTAAAATGCTCGGGAAAAGGAGCGCTACAATTAATGCCCCGACAATGACGCCGATTAAACTGGAGAGAAAATAGCCGAATTTGGCTCCGCGTCGCCCTCTCTCATTTGATCTCATTTGACCGTTTTGATCGTCATCATAATATCCCATTGCGCACCATCCTTTCTGTAAAGGTGAGAAAAATCTGAAAGGAAAGGGCAGCGCAAGCGTTTCTGTAAAACCACCCCGCTTTAGCCGCCGACTCTCCAATATTCTTGATTTCATTATAAGTGCCGATTATTAAAAATTACTAAAAAATCATTTGCTTTTTCGTCTAAATAAAAAGAAAACTTCCCTGACACGTATTGTATTTCCAAATCAGGCGATTTTCAAACTCTTTGCTTTTACACAGCAGTTAAATTTGTCGGGATTTTCGGGTCCGTATCGTATAACTCAAATGCTTCGCCGACTGCCAAGCCCTGCTGCTGGAGAGTTTGGGATACAGCCATACGCGCAAGTTCTTTCATGTTGTTATCTTTGCTTAAATGGGCCAGGTATATACGTTTTGTGCGGTCGCCGATTACTTCGCTCATTGCAAGGGCGGCATCCTCATTGGACACATGACCGACATCGCTCAAAATGCGCTGTTTGACGCTCCACGGGTACCGCCCCATCCTGAGCATTTCAACATCGTGGTTGCTTTCGAAAATAAAGACATCCGCATTTGCAATCGTGCCCTTCATGCGATCGCTGACATACCCGGTATCCGTGATAATGACTAATTTTTTTCCGTTTTCATGGAAAATATAAAACATCGGCTGGATGGCATCATGGGAAACGCCGAATGATTCAATCTGCAGGCTCCCGAACGATTGGACAGACTCCATGCCGAAAGAAAACTTCAGGTCGGTTGGAATCTCTCCAATCATGCCTTCCATGGCCGACCATGTTTTATCATTTGCATAAATCGGGAGCTGGTATTTCCGCGCCAGCACCCCGATTCCTTTAATATGGTCGCTGTGTTCGTGCGTGACAAGAATCCCGCTTAAATCCGCAATATTTCGGCCGATTTGCCGGAAAAGCTGCTCCATTTGCTTTCCGCTCAGGCCTGCGTCCACTAAAAAGGCATGCTGTTCTGTTTCTACATATACTGCATTGCCCGTACTTCCGCTTGCGAGTACGCTAAATTGCATTGACATGTTATCCTCCCCAATATTATTGATCATTCTCCAGCTGATTGACTTGTCCTTCAAAGGCATTGACAAACAGGTGCTCGGTTTCATTATCATGCTCTACAGTAAAATGCCATGTCGGCACCAGTACCTGCAGCTCGGGCACCCTTGTATAGTATCCGAGTTCCGCTTTCGTTACTTTGCTGTTCGGCTTCAGCATGCCTTTCTTGTACAGGGCTTCAAGTGCCTTTATCGCCGACAAAGTTTCTTCTTCTTCCCGATATTTTTTTATATTGGTTAAATACGTCTGGTCATAAGACACGATTTCATTCTGATCATCCAAATATACCGTCAATTGTGCGCTTTTATTGTTAAAAATCATTTTGCCGTTATACGTTTCATAAAAGACAGCCTGGTTCAGGTCTTGATCGTAATTCCAAAGTTTATAGCGGCTGCCGTAAAGCATATTTTCCCGCACAACCGCCTCCAATTGGTTCGCCTCCACTTTTTTGCCGAGCTTCACCGGCTTGTCAAAAGCAGCACTGATTTTATTCCGGCTGACAATTTTCGCCTGTTGGTTCTTCAATTTTTTAATGTCTTTCGTAGTAAAAACTTTTTCTTCGGCGCTGATATAAGGCCGCTTTTCTTTTCCTTTCGGCAGATCGACATATGTAATATTGGCAGCTTTCAAGCTTTGTTCACCGGTTGGGTCGATGACTTCCAACTGGTTTTTCACGTGTTTTTGATACAACTGGTAGGAAAGAAATAGATCGAGGATCAGGAAAACAAGGATAAAAATTGTTTTCGTCTTACTCCAATCCATCTTCATCCCCCCCTACCATTCTCCAAGTCCCATTATAGCAATAATACCAGGCAGGTTTTAATGAAACGATCCCTTCATTCCCCTCTTCTTTGATAAGACGGTAGCCGGCAGCAATATCCGTCACTTTATCCATTTGAATGGAAGGGTCTTTCTGTAATTGGGCGATCACATTCCTGGCCGAAGCAAGCTGGACAGCAGCGGATTTAATCGGCAGATTCAGCGATAGGGCGTAATATGGACGGACATATTTATAAATTTCATTTTTTCCCTGATATTCCTGGATCTCCGCCATGCCGTCATTGTTAAAAACGGGATACCCGTCTTTAAAGAGACGGAAAACGACTTTATTTTCCTTCTCGTTCATTTCGAAATATTGATATTGGTCCGTCCATCCGCTGTGCTGGTTGATAAAATCAATTGCCCGCGTTAAAAGATGGTTCGGATCCATACTGTACCCGATATTTTCCCCGGGGTTCACGTATGTTAAGACTTTATTCGATTCATCCGTCCTCAAAAGGCTGATCCCATTCGTATATTCACCCGCCACTCTTTTCACAAAATTCGGGTCCACAAACAGCGCTTTTTTAAATTTATCAATATCTATTTCCGTTGTTGCGTATTTATATTGGTTCATCACCGGGTTTCCGGCAGGCAAATACACTTTTCTCGAACCGGACAGGGAAAATTCTTCATAAGGCTTGTACAAATCATGATTCTCATTTAATTTGGCGATAAAAACTTGGATCGCTTTTTGGTCCGTACTGGCCTCATACACCTTATTCGATACCAGAGAAATAAAGTAAACATGGTTTAAATTTTTTGTTCCCTTGTTCAGTTCCACGACAATATGGTCAAAATTGCCATTCGGTATTTTTTTGTTGGCAAAATTCAACACGTTTTGGTACACGCTGAACGGGACGGGATTCGGAAAATCCAGTTCAATCCTGTTTTTGCCGGACATTAAGCCGTAAAGATCTTTTTTCGGCAGGAGGCGTGAACTGCTCATATCGAAAGTCCAGGTTTTGAGCAGATTCATGACCCGTGAAATCTCGCCGTCATGGACTGTCCCGGTTGTCAGGCTATTTTCATGGTAGAGGATCTTCACGGGGAGGACGACATCGGATACCTTTTTTTCTTTGGCAATCGCGATATTGTCCAAGTCCTTTAAATTCAGCCAATCATAATTCGGCTGATTGTTCCAAATCATCCACGTTAAAAAAACACTGAAGAGCACGAGCAACGTCAATATGAAGGTTTTTGCTTTTTCAAGATTCATAGCCACTCATCCTCTTGCGCAGGTTCATAAGGAAGGGTAAAGTAAATGGTTGTGCCTTTCCCTTCTTTGCTGCTTGCCCAAATGTTTCCCCCGTGCATTTTCACCATTTCTTTGGCGATCGCAAGCCCGAGCCCCGTTCCCCCAAGCTTGCGGCTGCGTGCTTTATCAACACGGTAAAAGCGTTCGAAGATTTTCTTCAAGTTTTCTTTCGGTATGCCTACACCCTGGTCGGAAATGCTGACTTCTATTTTTTCATTCAGCTCTTTTACCTTAAACGTAATTTGGCCGCCTTCAGGTGAATATTTCAATGCATTGGAAATGATGTTATACAAAACCTGCGTCATTTTATCTTCATCGATTTCCACAAAAATTTCCGCTTTCGGCAGTTTGCGTTTAAATGTGACGTTCTGCTGTTTTGCCATTTCAAACCGGTCGATAATATGGTGGAAAAATTCCACAAAATTGACCCATTCTTTATTTAAATGTTCGTCTTTGCTGTCCATTTTTGACAGTTTCAGTAAGTCGTTCACAAGCCGGATCATCCGCTCTGTCTCATTTTGCGTGACACTTAAAAACTGGGGTGCAATTTTTTCATCCTTCCAGGCCCCGTCCGCCAAAGCTTCCAAATAGCTTCTCATCGTCGTCAGCGGCGTCCTTAATTCATGCGAAACATTGGCCACAAATTCGCGTCGTTCCATGTCGATTTTCTCCTGTTCGGTTACATCGTGCAGAACCGTGATCAGACCGCTGACAAAACCGGCTTCATTTTGGATCACCGAAAAGTTTGCGCGCAAAATATACGGCTCTTCATCCGTACTGAAATCGAGAATCAAGGAATCATGCTCCGTTAATAAATCCTCAAACCGGTGTTCTTTTTCTATTTTCAACACGGAAATGAGCGGCTGGGAAAGCACCGTTTCACGTGAAACATCCAGCATCTCAGCAGCCGCCTCATTGATTAAAATGATCCGCCCTCTCCGGTCAGTCGCAATCACGCCGTCCGTCATGTGGGTGAGGATGGAATCAAGTTTTCTTCTTTCACCTTCTGTGCTCGCCTGGGCTTCCTGCAGCTTTTTCGTCATGTGGTTAAACGAATAGGCCAGTTGCCCGATTTCATCATTCCCTTTTACTTTAACTTTCCGGGCAAAATTCCCCCGCGCCATCGCCATTGCCTGCTTGCGGATATCACTAAGCGGCCTTGAAATGGTACGCGCAATAATAATCCCAAGAACTGCTGTAATCAGCATTGCAATTGCAGTCCCCGTCATAAAAATCTGGTTGATCGCCTGTACTTGGCGGTAGACCGTTTCAATTTTGGAGACAAGGTAAATAAACCCAATCACCTCACCGTTTGATTTAATCGGGGAAGCGAGCACCCACATCTTTTCGCCGGTCTGCTTGTCCATATAAATTTGGTCTTCCTGCTGGCCGGTTACACGGGCCCGTTTAACAATGTCCTCCGTTGTTTTTTGGCCGACAATGCTCTGGTTGTTGGAAGAAGTGCCTAAAATCACACCGCTGTGCGCATCAATCAGCCGGATTTCAGAAACATCCGTGCTTTTGAAATCACCCAAAACCTTTCTCACTTCCGAAGTGATGTCCGCGGCCTGGTTTTGCTTTTTCGTCAGCAAATCCTCAATACTGTATTCGAGCACATTGACCTGATCGTATATGGACTTTTTGAAGTTTGTTTCGAGCTGGTTTTCCAGCTTATTGATAAAATAGACACCGATGATCTCCATTGCCACAATAATCAGCAGCATATAAATCAAGACAAACTTAAAGTGGATAGATTGAAAAAATTTGACTTTCCTCATTTACTTACTCCTGTTCAGGGTTACGTAAATAATAGCCTACACCCCGCCTTGTTACAATCCATTCGGGGTGGCTCGGGTTATCCTCCACTTTTTCGCGGAGCCGCCTTACTGTTACGTCCACTGTACGGACATCGCCGTAATAATCATAGCCCCATACCGTTTCAAGTAGATGCTCGCGCGTCATAACCTGCCCGATATGTTTTGCCAAATAGTGGAGCAGTTCAAACTCGCGGTGCGTCAATTCAATGGTTTCCCCGCGCTTTGAGACAACATAAGCATCCGGTTGAATAACGAGCGAACCGACTGTAATTTCATTCGATTCCTCTTCTTCAGCCGGGGACTGCGGGGACTGCTGGTGCCGGCGCAAATTGGCTTTCACGCGTGCAATCAATTCGCGGGTGCTAAAAGGCTTCGTGACATAATCATCCGCGCCGAGCTCCAGGCCGAGCACTTTATCAATTTCCGAGTCTTTCGCCGTTACCATAATAATCGGCATTTCGTATTTCTTCCTGACTTCCCGGCAAACTTCCATACCGTCCCGCTTCGGAAGCATAATATCCAGCACGATTAAATCCGGCTGCACTTCTTCAACCTTTTCCAATGCTTCATCGCCGTCATAGGCACAGTAAACCGTATAGCCTTCTTTCGTTAAATTGAACTGTAAAATATCCGCAATCGGCTTTTCATCATCAACGACCAAGATTTTTTTATCCATCGTCCTTACTCCTTTATGAAAATAACGTCGTTTCTCAGTAAGAAAAGAAAATATCTATCTACAATTGTCTATCATCTTTATGTTAAAAAATTACAATATCGTATGGCCACTCTGCCCGCGGCCATGTGAAGCGCGGGCTAACAGGAATGCCTCTAGACTTTCTAGAGGCATCAATGCTCTATATAAAAAATATTCATATCATAAACAGGACGGCTGTTTAAGCCATACTATTACAATTTTAACGTACTTCCACAAAAATTGTCCAATCGTATTGAAACTGCGCTGCATGGAAATCTTTAACAAAAGCGCCTGTAAATGCCCTTTGTCCTTTACTTTTGGATCGGATTGCAGACTTACCGCGCATTTAAAATAAGGAAAGCACCCGATACGGGCCGCATAAAAATGAAATTCATCGCCGCCAAACAGACGCCTATTCATTAAAAAAAGCACTACGAGAGTCTAAAGTCATCGCAGTGCTTTTTAGTAAATGGCTCGGGACGGAATCGAACCGCCGACACAAGGATTTTCAGTCCTTTGCTCTACCGACTGAGCTACCGAGCCGAAAACCGTGATCGATATGTAACCGTGATCGATATGTAATGAAAAAATGGCGGTCCCGACGGGAATCGAACCCGCGATCTCCTGCGTGACAGGCAGGCGTGATAACCGCTACACTACGGGACCATTGATGTTTTTTTGTAACAACAAATGTAATATTACCATAACTTTATTTTACATTGCAACATATTTCTACAAATTTTTTAGATAAATGTAATTTAAATGCAACCAAACATTCACACCAATCTGTTCATCACCGATCAAAAAAGTGCTGCCGGTCCTAGCAGCACTTTTTGATTACCCACAATATTTAGTATGTGAAAGCTCCGATCCGCGGAGCTCCAAAAACAACGCCTTTCATTAAACGCGCCAAACACTTTGTACCACAATCGTTTGCAGGCGGTCCGGGCCGACTGAAAATATGGAGAGTGGAACACCAGTCAGCTGGGAAATGCGCTCCAGGTAGTGGCGGGCATTTTCAGGCAGTTCGTCCAGTGAACGGCAGCCGGTGATATCTTCCGTCCAACCTGGCAGTTCTTCGTAAACCGGTTCGCATTCGGACAGCACTTTTAAGCTTGCCGGGAACTCTTCAAGGATTTCCCCTTTATAACGGTAGGCGACACAAATTTTCAATGTTTCAATACCTGTCAGTACGTCGAGCAGGTTCACGGATAAGTCTGTCAGGCCGCTAACCCTTCTCGCATGGCGGACAACGACGCTGTCGAACCAGCCGACCCTGCGTGCTCTTCCGGTTGTGGTGCCGTATTCATGGCCGACCTCCCGGATCCTGTCCCCGGTCGCATCGAGCAGCTCTGTCGGGAATGGACCGTCTCCGACCCGGGTCGTATATGCTTTTGCAATCCCGACAACATGGTTGATTTTAGACGGGCCAACGCCGGAACCGATCGTCACCCCGCCGGCAATCGGATTGGAAGACGTTACAAACGGATAAGTCCCCTGGTCAATGTCGAGCATAACCCCCTGGGCGCCTTCAAAAAGCACACGTTTGCCGTCATCCAGGGCATCATTTAAGACTACGGATGTATCGCAGACATATTGTTTAAAATGCTGCCCATATTCGTAATAAGGCTCCAAAATTTCTTCCAAAGTGAAGCCTTCCGTTTCATAAATTTTTTCAAACAACCGGTTTTTTTCCTCCAGATTGCGGATTAATTTTTCTTTGAATTCATCGTAATCGAGCAAATCGGCAATCCGGATGCCGACCCTTGCCGCTTTATCCATATAAGCCGGACCAATCCCTTTTTTCGTTGTGCCGATTTTATTGCTGCCTTTCCGTTCTTCTTCGAGGCCGTCCAATTTGATATGGTACGGAAGAATCACATGCGCACGGTTGCTGATGCGCAGGTTATCCGTGGAAATCCCCTTCTCATGGAGATAATCAAGCTCTTCTACAAGCGCTTTCGGATCCACCACCACGCCGTTTCCGATTACACAAATTTTATCTTTATAAAAAATCCCGGACGGAATCAAATGTAATTTATACGTTTCGCCATTGAAATGGATCGTATGCCCCGCGTTATTTCCGCCTTGGTAACGGGAAACAACTTCCGCATTTTCGGAGAGAAAGTCGGTAATTTTCCCTTTTCCTTCGTCTCCCCATTGTGTTCCTACCACGACAACTGACGACATTGTGTGCACCTCCGCATTTTTTGCAAATTATGCTTTTCATCCACCATTTTACCAGTTTCATTATACATCAGTCAACGAAAACCCGAACATTTATATATTTTATCGTTATTTTTATTCGTAAAATTATCCTATTCGGCAAATAAAAAGGAGCCCGTCCACGGTTCGGGCTGCCTTGCCTAATAACTATGCCGGGACAGGGGCATCATCATATCTTCTCTCTAAATTTACAAATTTATTATATTCTTTGACGAAAGCGAGCTGGACAGTGCCGACCGGGCCGTTCCGCTGCTTAGCGATAATAATTTCAATGATATTTTTATTCTCGGTATCCTGCTCATAGTAGTCTTCCCGGTAAAGAAAGGCAACAATATCGGCGTCCTGCTCGATGCTCCCCGATTCGCGGATGTCGCTCATCATCGGGCGCTTATCCTGGCGCTGCTCCACGCTCCGGGAAAGCTGGGAAAGCGCAATGACCGGCACTTCAAGTTCCCGTGCCAAAGCTTTCAGCGATCTGGAAATCTCAGAAACTTCCTGCTGCCGGTTTTCACGGGAACGGGCACTGCCCTGGATCAGCTGCAAATAGTCAATGACCACCATGCCAAGCCCGTGCTCCTGTTTCAGCCGCCGGCATTTTGAGCGGATTTCGCTCACCCTCACACCCGGCGTATCGTCAATATAAATGCCGGAATTGGAGAGGCTTCCCATTGCCATCGTCAGTTTCCGCCAGTCTTCATCCGTCAGTGCACCGGTCCGGAGGCGCTGCGCATCGATATTTCCTTCCGCGCAAAGCATCCGCATCACAAGCTGTTCCGCACCCATTTCAAGGCTGAAAATCGCAACATTTTCCCCTGTCTTCGTTCCGACATTTTGCGCAATATTTAGCGCAAATGCCGTTTTCCCGACAGACGGGCGCGCCGCCACGATAATCAGGTCATTCCGCTGGAAACCGGCCGTCATCCGGTCAAGCTCGTAAAATCCAGTCGGGATACCAGTGACATCGCCTTTCCGGTTATGGAGCATTTCAATATTGTCATACGTGCTCACTAGTACATCTTTAATATGTTTAAAATCGCCGGCGTTTTTGTGCTGGGCGACTTCCATAATGCTGCGTTCGGCTTCATCGAGCAGTTCATCGACATTATCTTCCCGCGTATAGCCTTCCTGGGCGATATTCGTTGCCGTCCGGATCAACCGCCGCAGCAAAGATTTCTCGGCAACAATCCGGGCATAATAGGCGATATTGGCTGCGGTCGGGACACTTGTCGCCAGTTCGCTCAAGTACGACAGACCGCCCACATCTTCCAGCTGCTGGGTGGCGGATAATTCTTCCGCGACCGTCACAAGATCGACAGCCTTCCCGGCATCATTCAGCTTCACAAAAACCTGGAATATTTTTTGGTGGGCGTTCCGGTAAAAATCTTCCGCCGTCAAAATTTCCGAAGCCGTAATAAATGCAGAAGGCTCCAAAAATATGGCACCGAGCACCGCTTGTTCTGCCTCTATATTTTGGGGAGGAATGCGATCTGCCAACTCATTCATTTTGAACCCTCCATTTTAACGAATATATATCCGGGCCCCTGCTGTAAATACAAGGGTTCCGGAGAGGCGATGGCAGTTTAGCCGGCTTAACGTCCTGATGAAAAACCCTTTAGGGGAATTGGGTTTTCCCTTCCAAATAGAAAAAATGTGATCGCGACAAAATGACCACATTTTTCTGCACATAAATCTATTGTAACACGCGGACGGACAAAAAGAAGCTGGTAAAATACGTTTCTATTCGGAGACATGGACATTGAGCGTTGCGGTTACGTCATGATGCAGTTTTACCGGAACTTTCGTATAGCCCAATGTGCGGATCGCTTCCGGCAATTCTATTTTCCTTTTGTCAATTTTAATGCCAAAACTCATCTTTAACTGTTCGGCAATTTGTTTGCTTGTAACAGAACCGAACAGGCGCCCGTCCTTACCCGATTTTGCCTTTAGTTCAACGGTCAGGTTTTCAAGCTTTTCTTTTAGTTTTTTTGCTTCTTCCAGTTCCTGCTGTGCAAGCTTTTCTTCTTTCCGTTTGTGTGCTTCCATATTTTTTAAGTTGGCCGGTGTCGCTTCAATTGCTGCCCCGGTTTTAAACAAATAATTATGGGCGTAACCGTCTGCAACATTTTTGATGTCGCCTTTTTTTCCTTTGCCTTTTACATCTTTCAGGAAAATGACTTTCATGACTGATGGCTCCCTTCCATATACTCTTCGATCACTTGGATCAGTTGTTTTTCCGCCTCGGCGACAGTAATATTTTTTAATTGTGTTGCCGCATTGGAAAGATGTCCGCCGCCGTTCATGGCTTCCATGATCACCTGCACATTGACATTTCCGAGTGACCTTGCGCTGATCCCGACTTCATCCTCGCTGCGCCGGCCAATAACAAAGGACGCATCGACCCCATTCATCGTTAAAATTGTGTCGGCAGCCTGCGCCATCAAAACCGGCGAATAAATGGCATCTTCTTTTCCTTTTGCAATGGCAATGCCGTTCAGCGGAAATCTCACCGTTTCGACAAGCCTTGAACGCTGGATATACGAACGCAGATCCTCTTTTAAAAATCTTTGTACAAGGACAGTGTCGGCGCCTTGTGCGCGCAGGTACGATGCCGCATCAAACGTCCTCGATCCCGTCCGCAGTGTAAAACTTTTAGTATCCACTATTATACCAGCAAGAAGGGCAGTTGCTTCAAGCATATTGATTTTTCCATTTTTCGGCTGGTACTCCATTAATTCCGTTACGAGCTCGGACGTGGAAGAAGCATACGGTTCCATGTAGACAAGCAGCGGATTTTTGATAAAATCTTCCCCGCGGCGATGGTGGTCAATGACAACGACATTTTCAATCCGCCTGACAAGTCTTTCGTCTATGACGAGTGAAGGCTTATGCGTATCCACCACGACAAGCAGCGTATCGTCGGTCGCCATTTCAAGCGCTTCTTCCGGTGTAATGAAACGCGCATACAGCTCCGGGTATTGTTTGATTTCATCGAGAAGCCGCTTGACGCTAGTATCGATTTCATTCAGATTTAAAATGATATAGCCTTCTTTTTGGTTGATTTCAGCGACTTTGCGGATGCCGATCGCTGCGCCAACAGCATCCATATCCGGAAATTTATGGCCCATGATCATTACCTTATCTCTCTCCATCATAAGCTCCCTTAATGCATGGGAAATGACGCGGGCCCTGACCCTTGTCCGTTTTTCGACCGGATTCGTTTTACCGCCGTAAAATTTTACTTTTCCGTTCGCCTGTTTAATGGCAACCTGGTCTCCGCCGCGCCCGAGTGCAATATCAAGACTTGATTGCGCCAATTCCCCAAGTTCTGGCAGGGAAGGGACCCCTGCGCCCACCCCGATGCTCAGCGTCAGCGCAACATTTTGTTTGGAAGTTGCTTCCCGTACTTCATCCAAAATCGCAAATTTATTATTTTCCAGTTCATGCAAAATCCGTTCATTGAAAACAGCGATAAATTTATCGGACGAGATCCGTTTAAAAAACAGACCGAATTCCATCGTCCATTTGTTTAAAATAGAGGTGACAAGGCTGTTCAGGCTGCTGACGGACTGGTCATCCATTCCCTGGGTGACTTCATCGTAGTTGTCCAAATAAATAATCGCAATGACCGTCCGTTCATTTTCATATAATTGTTCCACTTCGGCCTGCTCGGTAATATCAAAAAAGTAAAGCAGGCGCTCTTCCAATTTGAGGACGACACGGTACTTCCTTTCATTTAAGCTGACCGTCTCGGAATGCATTTCCTGCTTAATTAAAGGCACGAGCACTTCCGCGACATCATAAAGGGAACGCCCGACAAGCGTATCTTCATTAAAGCAGGAAGCCATGAACGGGTTCGTCCATTCAATGATGTAATCTTCATTATAAAGCATAATTCCAATCGGCATTTCCATCAGCGCCTCTTCCCCGACACGCTTGACACGGTAGGAGAGGGTAGAGATGTACTGCTCAATTTCCTCATTGGACCTCTGTTCCACGTAGAAGGCATAATAGAATAACGCCCCGAGCACGAGAAGGCCGGCTGCCGTAATCCACCAATAATAAAAGAATATGATGCCGAGCAGAACCAAAGACACCGCAATTAAACCGTATAACGGATAGCGCATTAACCGTTTATTGTAGTAAGAAGGCATATCTTCAGCTCCTATATAGAGAAACTAAGAAAAGGCTTTTTTTTCAATCTATGTATCACCTTTGAATCATCTGCCTGAAATCAAACCCTAAATCCATTATACCGAATATCATGACAAGATAAAGAAGCGGGCTGAACATAAGCGATAAAATCACCGCTAAAGCAAATATGCCTTTTGGCCATTTTTTTGTATAACTGAAAAAGTTCAATAGGGAATATCCCTGCAGCAGGATAAGAATTTGAAATATCAGCATCAAATTAAGGACCGCTTTTGCCAAAAAACTGCTTGTATCCGCGCGCATCAGCAAGTATGCAGCCATGACAATGATGTAATACCATAAAATATTTTTCGGCAGGCGCAATTCGCGAAAAGGGTTCCATTTCGATGCAGGAACACCAAAGCGTTTGGCAATCGGAAAATTGATTGCCACCAAGATCAAAACCATGATAAAGGCGGACAGCAAAAGAAAGCTCGGCAAGTAAACCGTATAAACCAAACTTACGGAATCGGCCATTTGCGCGAATCTTTCCTTATAAGCAGACTCTTGTCCCAATGCCGATAAAATCGCTTTTGATTGTTCGATAGACTGCTGCATCGTCTTTAAGTTTTCCGCGATAATATTCAAGTGAAAAAATTTTAAAGAAAAGAACATGATGGTAATCATACCGGTCAAAAACATCAGGCTGGATGCAACGTATGTAAAAAATTTGGTCTTTTTCAGTTGGATGCAGTATCCCATTACAAAACCGGTGCTTCCGAATAAAACGGCAACAGGCAGCGAAGCCACAGTTCCCATCAATGCAGAAACGAGCAAACACACGGCAGAAAACACAATAATATATTTCAAAGGGTATTTGGAACAAAAAATGATAAAAGGCAACACAAGAAAAATGATAGCGACGAGCCGGATTAACGGGACATAAAGCGCGATCAGCAGGCATACCCCAAAAACCGCTGCAAGCATCGCCCCTTCAGTCAGCATTTTTGTTTTTTTCACATGCATGCTCCCTTCAAAATAACCTGTCATTTCCCCTCATTTTACCATAACCGGCACATGAAACAAAAAGATTATGGAATGAAAAAAGACAACCTTTACAGGATGTCTTTTTTCAACACAAAAGGAAAGAATCCAATTGTTTTATTTTGTTTTATTCATATTATTTGTCATCTGCGACATACGGGAGCAACGCCATTTGGCGCGCACGTTTGATCGCAGTGGTCAATTTGCGCTGGTATTTTGCGCTTGTTCCTGTTACACGGCGAGGTAAAATTTTGCCGCGCTCAGAAATAAACTTTTTCAGCAAATCCACATCTTTATAGTCAATGTGGGTAATATGGTTTGCCGTAAAGTAGCATACTTTACGACGTTTACGTCCGCCTCTGCGTCCACCTGCCATTTTCATGTCCCTCCTTTAATTTGATTTCAGCGGGGGCATAATCCCCTGTTAAAATGGAAGATCATCATCCGAGATGTCAATCGGTTGTCCATCATTTGAAAATGGATCTTCGTCAAACTTTGAATAATTTTGGTTACGTTGATTCTGATTTTGGTTGTAACCGGAAAATGGATTCCCCTGATTATTCCCGTAATCCTGGCTGCTGCTGCGTTCCTGACTAACGCTTCTCGGTTCAAGGAACTGGACGCTGTCTGCCACCACCTCAGTCACATACACGCGCCGGCCATCCTGGGCTTCATAATTGCGTGTCTGGAGGCGGCCGTCAACGCCTGCTAAACTTCCTTTTTTCAAGTAGTTAGCCACATTTTCAGCCTGTTTTCTCCAAACGACACAATTGATAAAATCGGCTTCCCTTTCCCCCTGCTGATTCGTAAACGTCCGGTTCACAGCGAGAGTAAAAGTGGCAACCGCTACTCCGCTCGGCGTATAGCGCAAGTCTGGATCTCTTGTCAGCCTGCCTACGAGGACAACACGGTTCAACATCAGAATCAACCCCTCTCATTATTCAAAGTCCGTTTCACGTGAAACGTGTGTATATTCAAATCTTATTCTTCTTCTCTTACAACAATGTGGCGGATAATATCGCCGTTGATTTTTGCAAGGCGGTCGAATTCCTGGACCGCAGCCGGTTCAGCATTCACGTTGATGATATGGTAGTAACCATCACGGAAGTCCTTAATCTCGTATGCAAAGCGGCGTTTACCCCACTCTTTTGATTCGATGATTTCCGCACCTTGGGATGTTAAAACATTATCAAAACGCTCAACAAGCACTTTTTTCGCCTCATCCTCAATGTTCGGGCGGATAATGTACATAATTTCGTACTTTCTCATCTGTTTGTCACCTCCTTATGGACTATGCGGCCCTTTTTGGAAAAGGGCAAGGAGCAATGGTTCATGCGTTCATTACTCACAAGTCGTAAGTATACCATAATACGCAGGCAAAATCAATGTATGTTTTAAGGCC
>NZ_BKZR01000032.1:0-42079 GCF_008974225.1 Weizmannia acidilactici
GCCATCGTTAGCTGATACAGATTATTATTTAACAGCGTATATTGCCTCTTGTAATTTTAACATTACGTCCCTAAGATTTTTTACTTTATTATCATTTTCTGTCTCATCTTCTAAGTAAAAATCTGAAAAAGACTGATTTTCGTATCTTGGTACAATATGCATATGATAATGGGTTAATTCATTAAAAATACCACCATTTTGACAAATTGTAATACCATCAGGTTTATACAATAACTTAATAGCCTTTGAAACAAGTATAGATGCCTTCATAATTGCATTTGCTGTATCCACATTGAGTTCTTCCACTTCTTTAAAATGTTTCTTTGGTAGTATCAAAGTATGTCCATCATTAAAGGGAGCGTGGTCTAAGATACAAGTCACATACTCATCTTCGTACACAACATAAACTGGTAGTTTTTTGTTTGCTAATTCACTTCCTAAACAATACTTTTCTTGTGGCATATGTTTCCCCCTTTTTCTTCGTAATCTGTTTAGTTAGTCGGAAAAGAAAACTTTATTCATAAATTACACACTGAATTTAGATAAACGTAAACTATCATAAGTATCGGTCATTTCAAATACAAATGAGGATAGTAGGAACTCTTTGATATTGTGTTTTGTGCTTTCATTACTGCGACTATCTATAAACAAGAACCAAGCAAGGTAATTATCAAGATATTTTGTAGCCACACCTTTAAAACGGTCAATCCACTTCTTCATCCGAGAATGAAAACTGTTGACATTTTGAATGTGATATAAGCCTTTTATAACGTGCTTTCCATCATCGGATTTGATTCGGTAATGCTTTAACCCTTTTTCTTTTGCATAGGTTTTGTATGCTCTCCAAGCATCTGTAACAAGCACATTGTCAGACGATAGTTTAGTACCAATGATAGTTTCAATTTTGGTTTTTACAATACGCCCCATACAAGATACTTTGGAGACGGTTGCTTTTGTACGGTCTCTTGCAACAAGAACACATACTTGTTCGTGGCTGATTCCTCTGTGTTTGGATTTTCCTCCACGTTTTCGAGGCTTCCGTTCTGTAATGCCACGTTGCCCTTTTTGAGAGTACAAGAAATAGGTATCGTCAACTTCAACGATACCTTCAAAATGGTCAAAATCCATTTGCTTTAAGGCGGATAGCAGTTTATGTCTCCAGTAAAAAAGTGTAACCCAAGTAACCCCTACGATTTCAGCCGATTTACGCAGGGAGTAGCCTTTGAACATACAATCCACAAATGTAATCCATTCATCACCTTTTCGGGTGCGAAAAAGAACGGGGTTAGTCGTATCCGTAAAGGTTTTAAGGCAACTTTTACAACGATACCGTTGACGACCCTTGACTTTTCCGAATCGAACAACGTGTTCAGATGTACAATGGGGACACTCGAAACCATCTTTAAAACGAGTTTCCCTCATTTCGTTAATCAATCTACCACCAACGGAAGAGGTCGGGTCAACATAACGTTTTACCCATTGATATACTCGTTCCTTTTTAGTATGGGGTAACTTGTCGATGTATTTTAATAGGTTACTGAACGCTTTGTCCATCATTAACACTCCCGAACCTTTGTTCTAATTGTAATTATAGCAAGAACTTGGTTGCGTTTCAAATATCAACAATGTTCTTTAACAGAGCCTTCTTTTTAAATCCAAATCCCTCGCTTTTGCATATTTTTTCAAAACGGTTTCTTCTTTTGGCGTAACGAGGGAAATAACGGTGCCTGCAATGGATCCGAGCCGGCCTGTCCTCCCTGAACGGTGCACGTACCGGGAAACATCCTCCGCCAAATCAAAATGGATCACATGGGTAATCGAAGGAATATCCAAACCGCGCGCAGCCACATCTGTTGCCAAAAGGAGCGGAGCAGCCCCGTTCCGGAACAGCCGGACCGCTTTTTCCCGTTCTTCCTTCCGCATATCGCCATGCAGTTCGGCAGCAACAATTCCTTTATATCGCAGTTTTTCCGCCGCAACCGAAACATCCCATCTGTCATTCAAAAATACAAGCGCCCGGACACCACCCATACGGGCAATTTTGCGCAGCTGTTCGATTTTATCGCGGGGGTCGCCGGTTACGATATATACATGCTCTACCGGTTGTGCCGCATGATCTACTTTAACGTGGACAAGCATCGGATCTTTCATCAGTTCTTTTGCCTTTTGGACGACTGCTTCAGGTAAAGTCGCCGAAAAAAGCAGCAACTGGCAGTCCCGCAGAGCGGATTTGACAATTTTTCCAACTGTGCCGCTGTATTCTTTCCCAAGAAGCTGGTCCCCTTCATCGAGCACAATCGTTCTTACTTCATGCATTTTCAATTTTTTCTGCCGGATCAGTTCCAGGATGCGCCCGGGTGTGCCGGCCACAATTTGCGGGTGCTTTTTCAGTTTTTCAATCTGCCTTTTCACATTTGCACCGCCGATCAGCGAAGCAGCCTGGATGCCGCTTCCCTCCGCCCATTTTCCGATTTCCGCCGTAATTTGCATGACGAGTTCCTTTGATGGGGCCAAAATCACGGCCTGGACATTTTTCTTTCCGGTTTCGATACGCTCGAGCACCGGTAGCAGATAGGAGAGCGTTTTTCCGGATCCTGTCGGCGATTCCGCGATCACATCCCGGCCATCTAAAACAAGCGGGATTGTTTTTTCCTGCACGCCCGTAAGGTGTTCAAACGAAGATTTGTCCCAATTTTGCCGCAAAAAAGTCTGTAGCGAATGAACGATAGTGTTTCCCATTTTTTTCTCCTAACATTTGTTTTTCAGTGCTTTTATCATACACTACCCCGGCCGGAAAAGAAAAGAACCCGGACCGGCAGCCCTTCAAAACGGGAGCCGGCACCGGGCTGATTGTATCATGATTACTTTTCTTCAACACCGTCAAAAGCTTTGCGCAAAATTTCCTCCAATTCGCTGACAAGCGGCAGTTTCGGGTTAGCAGGCGTGCATTGGTCTTCAAATGCACGGTCTGCAAGCAGGGAAACGCGTTTTTCGAAGTCTGCCCTTTTCACGCCGGCTGCTCTAAGGCTGAGCGGCATGTTGAACATTTTCGCCATCCGGATGATCTCCTGGATGAGGCTCTCTACGCCTTCCTCTGTTGTACTGGCTGGAAGGCCGAGGATTCTTGCGATCTCTGCATAGCGCTTGTCGGCTGTGAAATGCTCGTATTTCGGGAATGCCGCAAATTTTTTCGGTTTCACCGCATTATAGCGGATCACGTGCGGCAGTAAAATGGCATTGGCGCGGCCGTGCGGAATATGGAATTCGGCGCCGATTTTATGGGCAAGAGAATGGTTGATGCCCAAGAATGCGTTCGAAAATGCCATCCCTGCCAGGGTCGATGCATTGTGCATTTTTTCGCGCGCCAACGCATCATTACCGTCCGCATACGCTCTCGGCAGGAATTCGTGGACAAGCTGGATTGCTTTGATTGCCAGGCCGTCCGTATAGTCATTGGCCATGTTCGAAACGTATGCTTCAATCGCGTGCGTCAGAACATCCATCCCGGTATCCGCAGTGACCGATTTCGGCACCGTCATGACGAATTGCGGGTCAATGATCGCTACATCCGGCGTCAATTCATAGTCCGCCAGCGGGTATTTCATATTGTTCTTTTTATCCGAAATAACGGCAAAAGATGTTACTTCAGATCCGGTTCCGGACGTTGTCGGGATACATACAAGCTGCGCTTTTTGGCCGAGTTTCGGGAATTTTGCAACCCGTTTGCGGATATCCATAAATTTCTGCCTTAATTCATTGAAGTCGACTTCCGGATGTTCATAGAACAGCCACATGCCTTTGGCCGCGTCCATCGCAGAACCGCCGCCCAGCGCAATAATTACGTCCGGCTGGAAGCTTTCCATCGCCGCTGCGCCTTTGCGTACCGTTTCAATGGAAGGATCCGGCTCTACTTCAGAGAAAATTTCACAGTGGACATAGTCCGGGCGTTTTCTTAAATAGTACAATACTTTATCGACATAGCCAAGCTTTACCATATCCGGGTCGGTGACGATAAAAGCGCTCGAGATGTCAGGCATTTTTTCCAGGTACTGTACCGAATTCTTTTCAAAATAGACGCGTGGCGGAATTTTAAACCATTGCATATTGACTCTCCGTTTTGCCATTGTTTTTACGTTATACAGGTTGATGACGCCGACGTTTGTAGAAACAGAGTTACCGCCGAATGTGCCGCAGCCCAGTGTCAAAGAAGGCATGTAGGCGTTGTAAATGTCGCCGATTGCCCCTTGGGAAGACGGAGAGTTTACGATAATGCGGCCGGCTTTCATCCTTAAACCGTATTGTTTGATCACTTCATCATTTTGCGAATGGATGACGGCTGAGTGGCCAAGGCCGCCGAATTCCAGCATCGCTTCCGCAAATTCAAAACCTTGTTTCGTGCTGTTTGCTTTGAAGCAGGCAAGAACCGGACTCAGTTTTTCCCTTGAAAGCGGATAGTCAGGACCAACGCCGGAGAGTTCCGCAATTAAAATTTTTGTATCTTCCGGAACATCGATTCCCGCCATTTTTGCGATTTCATAGGCCGGTTTGCCGACAATCGCGCCGTTCACCGATTGCGTTTTTTCGTTGATCACGGTTTTTTCGACTTTTTTCTTTTCGCTTTCGTTTAAGAAATAGCATTTGTTTGCGATCAATTCATTCTTCACTTGATCGTAAATTTCTTTGTCAATAATAACCGCTTGTTCGGATGCGCAGATCATGCCGTTGTCAAACGTTTTAGATAATATTAAGTCGTTGACGGCCCTTTGAATATCTGCGGTTTTTTCAATATAGCAAGGAACGTTGCCGGGTCCGACGCCGAGAGCCGGTTTGCCGCTCGAGTACGCGGATTTCACCATGCCCGATCCGCCCGTTGCAAGAATGAGCGAGATGCCCGGATGGTTCATTAATTGCTGTGTGGCTTCAATGGCCGGTTTTTCGATCCATTGGATGCAGTTTTCCGGCGCCCCCGCTTTAACAGCTGCATCGAGCATCACTTTCGCCGCATAGCTGCTTGATTTTTGCGCGGACGGATGGAACGCAAAAATGATCGGATTTCTTGTTTTAATCGAAATCAAAGCTTTAAACATTGTTGTTGAAGTCGGGTTGGTAACCGGTGTAACCCCTGCAATGACGCCGACCGGTTCAGCGATTTTTACAATTTCTTCATTTTCATTTTCTTCAATAATGCCGACGGTTTTGTTGTATTTGATGTTGTGGTAAATATATTCCGTCGCAAATAGGTTTTTCGTAATTTTATCTTCGTAGACGCCGCGTTTCGTCTCTTCGACTGCCATTTTTGCCAGCACCATATGCTGTTCCAAACCTGCCAGTGCCATTTGTTTCACAATGTGATCCACTTGTTCTTGGCTTAACTCCATAAATTCGCGCAGCGCTTTTTGCCCTTTGGCTACGAGCGAATCCACCATTTCCGTAATTTGAGCTGATTTGTCTACAACTTTTTCATCATCCGCCATGATCGTGGCCTCCATTCAAAAAGGTTTTGTGAAAATTTTCACATGCAAAACCAAAAAAAATATAATTGTGAATGAGTTCACAAATATGTGTTGTGAGGCATCTCTTCCTCTTGACTCCATTATAAACGATTTCACATAATATAACTGTGTCTGATTTGTGACAAATGAATAAAAGATTAATAATCCTTTTTCAAAAAATATTGCTTTGCTGCTTAGGTTCAATTAAAATAAATGTTTTTATTATTTCACTGTTGTAAGTGCTTTCATTTTTGATGAATAAATATGCACATATATACAAAGATCTCACTTGTGAAAAATGCGCATTCACAATGAAAAATAAAAAAGGAGATGAATTTTATGCAAAAACATCTCCCCACAGCTAACTGTTTCAAAAATATTTTTTCTTCCAAAAAATGACAGCCGTTACACAGGAAAGTATCAATGAGGTCAGGAAAGCCATCCAGAAACCGTGCGCACTTGAATGCCATGGCATGCCTTGCAAGTTCATGCCGAAAAAACTGGAAACCATCGTCGGCAGTGACAGGATAATCGTGAAGGTTGTCAAAAATTTCATTACAGCGTTCACGTTATTGGAAATGACTGACGCATACGCATCCATCATGCCGCTTAAAATGTTGCTGTGCACTTCACACATTTCAATCGCCTGTTTGACCTCAATCATGACATCATCCAGCAGATCCATATCATCTTCATACACTTTCAAGAAATGCTGCCGCGTCATTTTTTCCATCACAATTTTGTTGGCTTTCAGAGAAGTGGTAAAATAAACGAGCGTTTTTTCGAGGCTCAGAAGTTCAAAAAGTTCTTCATTCCGCATCGACTCGTGCAGTTCGCGTTCGATCAGGCTCGATCGGCGGTCAATATATTTCAAGTAATTCAAATAATAGCTTGCAATTTCATAAAGGATTTGAAGGGTAAATCTCGTTTTCATGTAGGAGTAAAATCCCCGTACCCGCCTGTGGATAAATTTTCCGATTATCGGATTTTCCTGCAGGCAAACGGTAATGAAATAAAAAGGCGTGACGATAATCCCGAGCGGAATGGTATCATACAGCGCGGAGTCCACATCGTCTTTTACCTTTACAGGAAGGCCGACAATGATTAAAATATCATCGTCTTCTTTTTCAATACGTGAGCGTTCGTCAACATCCAAAGGGTCTTTAATAAAATCAACCGGAATATTGGTTTGTTGTACGACCCAATTGATTTCTTCTTCTGTCGGATTCACAAGGTTCATCCAGCACCCTTTTGACAAGGTGTCTATTTCTTGCAGTTTGCCGCTTTCATTCGTTAAATATATATTTAACATGCAGCCACCTCCTCTTGTATTTTGAGGAAGCTCATGCATACTTTACTCTTCCAGAGATTGATAACCTTTTGGATTTGATGAGGTCAGTATGAAGACTTCCTCTTGCGTATGTTTCATGTACGACCTCGGATGCGCGTCTGAATCCATAAGTTATCATCTCCTTTTTTCCTTGTATGATGATTTGCGGCCGATTTCCGCAACCACCTTATTATACCACAATATAGTATGCGTGAATATGTCCGCCCGTTATTTTTTTGCTGGACAATTTTTCGTACTCCACGTCCAGGAAAAGTTTTTTTAAGTATAAAAAAAGCAATATAACCGCACATCATGCCGATTATATTGCTTTGCTATGGGACATGAGGGGCTCGAACCCACGACCCGCTGATTAAGAGTCAGCTGCTCTCCCAACTGAGCTAATGTCCCGCTGATGACAATAAATATATTAGCACAATTTCTAGATGCGGGCAAGAATAAAATTTTTCCTGCCCGCCAACAGGTGTGAAATGGGTTTTCACTATTTAAGGCTCACTCCGTTTTTACCGGAATGGCGGCTGCTTTATGTCTGAACAAGAGGCTTGCCGCGATAAATCCTGCGCATGAAATCAAAATCGGCAGCACGACCGTATGCATGCCGAACGGGTTCGGATGGAGCCGGTCAAACAAAATATAAGAGCCCATGCCAAGCACCATGGAAGCAACGGCGCCGTATTTGTTGCCTTTCTTCCAATACAGCCCGAATATCACCGGCCAAATAAATACGGATTCCAATCCGCCGAAGGAAAACAAATTGAGCCACACAATCAGGTTCGGCGGGCTGAGGGAGAGCAGTACAACAATGATCCCCATCGCCGCGGTCACGCCGAAACTGGCCGCCTTGATATGTTTGATGGAAGCGTTTCGTTTCACATAATTTAAATAAATATCCTTCACAAGCGCGGAGCTGACCAAAATCAGTAGGGCATCAACAGTCGACATAATGGCAGCCATCGGGGCGGCGAGGACAATACCGGCAAAAAATGGCGGCAGCACCTTCATGGACAAAAGCGGCATCACCGTATCCGGTATTTTCACGCCGGGCATGACGGCACGCGCCATAACACCGATTAAATGCATGCCGAGCATGATGAAGCCGACGACAATGGTTCCAATGATAATTGCCCTGTGCATCGCCTGTGAATTTTTATAAGACATTGCGCGCACCGTAATTTGCGGCAAACCGGCCACACCGACTCCGACCAAAATCCAAAAGGACGATACGTATACAGGCTTGAGCCCATGGCCAACACCGAACGGGGTAATCAAATCCGGATTTTGCGCGGCTAGCTTGGTCATGATATGGTCCATGCCGCCGCCCGCTTTGACCGTAGCCACGAATAAAATCAATGTCCCCGTAAACATCACAACGCCCTGGACCGCATCGGTAACCGCGACAGCCCTGAATCCGCCGACAATCACAAATAAAGTGACCGAAGCGGCAAAAATCAACAGGGATGCCGTATACGACATACCGGTCAGCGATTCAACGAGCCGCGCGCCGCCGATCCACTGCGCCGTCATGGACGAAAAAAGGAAAATGATGATGCTTAAAGCCGATAAAATAACAACCGCATCGCTCTGGTAACGCCCTTTTAAAAAATCAATCAACGTGACCGCTTCGTATTTACGCGCCATGATAGCAAATTTTTTCCCGAGCACCATCAGGACGAAATAGCCTGTTGAAAGTTGCGCCATGGCTAGCAGCACCCAGCCGAGCCCCTGCGTGTATGCCACGCCCGGTCCGCCGATGAAACTGCTCGCGCTTCCGTACGTTGCCACCATTGTCATTGCGAGGATAAAACCACCTAGCTGCCGTTCCCCGAGAAAATACTCCTGTACAAAGGAGTGTGTTTTGATGACGTATTGATTGGCCCAGAAACCAACGGCAAAAATGGTAATAAGAAAAATAAGCAATGGGGTAATGACCGGCCAATTCATGGCTCGCCCCCCTTTTCGCCATCAAAAGGAATGTCACGGAAAAAGAATTTGACCAGTACGATGACAAGCAGCGTGACAACGATGTATCCGGCAATGCAGCTGTAAAAAAACCATGCGGGCATCCCAAACACATAATGGAACGATTTTACGGGGCGCGAACCGAGCCCGTAAGCAAAACCGTACCACCATAAAAAATTAAACACGACAAGCCCGACGCCGATTAGAGCCTCCTTGTGCGCCTGTTTAAATCTTTTATCTTCTGTTTCCAGTCTTTTTTTCAAGGTGTGCCTTCCTTTCCATTTACTTGTTTAGCCGCCGGTAGCCTGCGCTTAAACAGCCACCTTAATACGGGCGGCACCGCTGTTAAAATGAAGAAAATCCGGAACATTTGATAGGATGAAACAACCGATAGATTCGCATGGACTTCCTGCGCCAAAAGCCCCATCTGGTCCATCCCCCCTGGCGCAACGCTCAGGAAACTTGTTACCACTGACGCTCCGTATAATTTTACAAGAATAAATCCGAGAAAAAATGAAGCCGTGATTAACCCGGCGCCCGTTAAGATAGAGAGGGAACTGACCCTTGCTTTATTTTTCAATTGTTCCGGTTTCATCATCAATCCGAGGTAAGCGCCCATTAAGATTTGTGAAATATCAATGAACAATTGCGGCAAACGGCTTCCACCGACCCCGGCGAGATTCAGCAGGCAGGTGGCAAGAATCGGCCCGAGCAGGAAAGGTGTCGGCAGTTTCAATTTTTTCCCGAGCATACCGAAGACGGTGCACATAACGGCAAAAAGGAAAATATTCGGGGACAGGTCATGCCAGCTGCCAGCTGTATGCCGAACGGCTTCCCCTGTGCCCGGGCCATGAAAAAGCGGGCTAAACACAAGGAGCGGGATGCAAAACACAATCATGAGCAGCCTTGTCACCTGGATAAAGGTCACCACGGTCAGGTCAATGCCTTTCATTTCTTCCGCCAATGTGACCATTTGTGATAAGCCGCCCGGTATGCTGCCGGTTAAAATCGTCGGATAGTTGATTCCGGTCGCTTTCGACACCACCCAGGCAAAAGCGGCGCTCGCAAGCAGCAAAAGCACCGTAACGGAAAGCATGAGCGGCAGCTGCAGCACCATTTCCTTGATCGCCTGCTTCGTAAAAGACAGCCCGATCGTATAGCCTACAATAATAAGCCCTGCATTACGCAACTGTTGCGGCCAGTACAGCCTCACCTTTCCGATCCGCGAACCGGCCATGACGGCGGCCAAAGATCCAAGCAACCACGGAAGCGGCAGATGGATAAGGCTGAACAAATAACCGCCTATAAGTGACCAGGCAAGCGTGAAAAGGATCCTTGCCGCCAGATGTTCCCCGTTGAAATACAGCGATTTCATTCCATCACTCTTTCATTCTATTTCTGTTTTCATCTTAAAACTTGTTGGCGATTTTTTCAATCCTAACCAAAATTGGACATGTAAAATCAAAAAAGCGCCTGTTTTCGGCAGATGCTGGCACTGCCGAAAACAGGCGCCGATCGGTTACCGGGAAAACCGCAGGATGAGCGGCGGATAACAATCCATAGCCTTTATATAAGATGGTTTTTGATTTTCAACTGTAAATCTTCGAGATACTTGAGCAGTTCATCCCGCAGATCGTCGCGGGTGAGCGCCATTTCAATCGTTGATTTGATAAAGCCGAACTTTTCTCCGACATCGTAGCGCTTCCCATCATATGCATAAGCATACACTTTTTGGATGCCATTCAGTTTTTCAATGGCATCGGTTAGCTGAATTTCGCCCCCGGAGCCGACCTGCTGCAGTTCTAGGAAATTAAAGACTTCCGGCGTTAAAATATAGCGCCCGATAATCGCCACATTGGACGGTGCCTCTTCCACTTTCGGCTTTTCGACAAAGCCTTTCACGTCGTACAAACGACCCTTTTGGCCGAGCGGGTCAATGATGCCGTAGCGGTCCGTTTCTTCCCTTGGCACTTCCATGACCGCAATCACACTTGACTGGACTTCTTCAAATACATCTATCATTTGTTTTAAACAAGGCGGTTCGGCCTGAATGATATCGTCGCCAAGCAGCACCGCAAACGGTTCATTCCCGATAAATTTGCGCGCACACCAAATGGCATGCCCCAGCCCTTTAGGTTCTTTTTGCCGGATATAATGGATATCCACTTCGGCAGGCTGACGCACTTTTTCAAGCAGATCGAATTTTTCTTTTGCAATCAAATTATCTTCCAATTCAAAAGCATGGTCAAAATGATCTTCAATCGCCCGTTTTCCTTTCCCGGTTACGATGATGATGTCTTCAATGCCCGAGTCTATTGCCTCTTCCACAATATATTGGATCGTAGGCTTGTCGACAATCGGAAGCATTTCTTTCGGCATCGCCTTTGTTGCAGGCAGAAAACGTGTGCCTAAACCGGCTGCCGGGATAATCGCCTTTTTGATTTTCTGCATATTTCTATCACCTCTTTGTTAAACAATCCCCACTTTCGAATGGGGTGGCGCTTCTCTTTTTCAGACTAATTTACGCAAAGCTTTTCCAATTTATGCATGACTCTTGGGAGCAGTTGGGAAAAATCATGTGCTGTGAGCGTTGCAGCGCCGTTTTCCCGGATCCAAAGGTCTGCGCAGGCGCCGTGTATGTAAACGGCATTCGCAACCGCTTCTTTGATGTTATCATGCGTACATATATTTGCCAAGAGCATGCCTGTCAGTGTATCTCCGCTTCCACCTTTTGCCAGGCTGCCGTTGCCGGTCGGGTTTACAATGCCGCTGCCGTCCGGAAAAGCAATAACCGCGTACTGTCCTTTCAATACGACAACAACGCCCTGTTCCCGTGCATAAGCTGAAGCAAGCCGGATCCGGTCGGCCGCAATGGTTTTAGAAGGTATATCTATCATACGCGAAAATTCTCCCGGGTGCGGCGTTACAATCACTGGTGCCGTCCTTTTCGGGTACGTCCTTTTGCTTAACGCCCCTGCATCAAGCACGACCGGCAACGGTTCTTGAAATGCAGCAGCAATAAAGGCTTCAAACGCCTCATTCGGTTCAATCCCCGGACCGATGGCAATCCCGGCAAATTTTTGGCCAAGGTCTCCGATTTTCTTTGAAAAATCCCTTTGAATATAAGTTGCTTCCGGTACGAGCGCGGCGATTACATTTTTGGCGCCGCTTTCCGTAAATACCGACAGCTTTCCAATGCCCATCCGCATGGCGCCGATTGCAGCCAGTGCCGCGCTGCCCGGCATATCATCGCTCCCGGCAACCAAAAGCCCTGTGCCGTATGTACCTTTATGTACATTGCCGTCCCGTTTCGGCAGCGTGCGGGCAACATCCTCTTCCGTCCACACCTTCCATGTGGAAGTCTGCGGCAAACCGATATCAATAACCCGGGTCTCCCCAAAATAATCGGAAGAAGGGAATAAAAAACTTGACGGCTTAAACCCGTGTAGCGAAAATGTGTAATCCGCACGAACCGCGTGTTCATCCGCCTCGCCCGTATCGCTCGCCGCACCCGTCGGCACATCAATCGCCACAACTTTCGCACCTTGCGCATTGATCCATTTTGTGACATCCTTTAGCTCCCCCCTTAACGGAAGCTTCACACCGACGCCGAGCAGCCCGTCAATGATCCAGTCGTATTTTTTTCCTTGGCCAAAAGGGGTCTCTTCAAAGCCGCACGCTTTAAAATAGGAAAAATGCTGTGAAGCTTCTTTTGTTTGCGGCAGCCCTAACGGAAAAATCAAGTCCGCTTTGTATCCGTTCAGCTTTAAATAACGGGCAAGCACGATCCCGTCGCCGCCGTTGTTTCCTTCGCCGGAAAGGATGGCAACGTCTTCCTCTTTCGAAAGCAACGGGGCGAGTTCCCGGTACAAGCCGCTCCCGGCATTTTCCATCAACGCAAACGTTTCCATTCCTAAAGAAGCAGCCAATTGATCCGCCTCTTTGAGTTCCCTGCTTGTATAAATATACATCAGTACACACCTCCATCCCGATAGTTTTATTGTAACACTGGCAGCGCGCAGGAACATAAAATTTGCGATTTTAGAATCCTTTTCTTGTTTTGTACGTATGTATTTGAAGGAATGCTTTTGATAAGATTTTAGAAAAGGGGTGCAATGAATGAAACGGACCGGTGAAATCGTGCTGAGTGTGATTGGGGCGATCTTAAACGGGCTTGCCGCGCTGATGGTGATTTTTGTCGCGGCTGTGCTGAAAAACCAGGATTTTGTAAACCAATTTCAAAAGGAAATCAATAACGAACCCGCTTTGCAGCAAGCCGACGTTCAAAAAGCATTGGATACGTTCCAGGCACTCGGCTGGGGCCTTGCGGTAATCCTTGCCATCGGCATGGTGCTCGGCATTGTTGCAGCTGTAAAACTAAGGGGCAATAAAGGCCCAAAACTGGCAGGCATTTTGCTGATTATCGGGGCTTTGCTCATGTTCTTTTTTTCCATCGGGATCGGCTGGCTTCCGGCATTGCTTTATCTGATCGCCGGCACTATGAGCCTTGTACGAAAAGTGCCGAAAGCAATTGATTAACGGGACATAAGCCTTTCTTTCTTAAAGGGGAAAGGCTTTTTTCCATATTCCCCGGCAAATATGATAGAATAGAAACAAATATCGTTTCAATATTCCGCCATCAAGGAAACCTGTTTGCAGCCGATCGATTATTCTTAAAGGAGATGGAGAAAGATGGGTTTATTGCATAAAGGTGTAACGATTTTGGCATTTGATGAAACGTACGACGACCAGAAAACAGTCCAGTCTTTTACACATGAAACCATTAATCTAAAAAACTTGCACCATACGAATCTTTTTTGCGAAGAAGATTCCCTCCGCAAAATTGAAGCCGCACTGAAACGCCGTACGCAAAGGGGCATTACTTTTCTCGGCAGCGGCAACTACCACTATGTTTCTTCTCTGCTTTTAAAAGAGGCGCCAAAGCCTTTCACCCTTGTGCTGTTCGACAATCATCCCGACATGGATAACGGTTTTGAACAAAAAATGCTCTCATGCGGGTCTTGGGTCTCTTACGCCCTGAAAACCAACCCGCTTCTTGAAAAAGTGGTCATGATCGGACCGACTTCGATTCAAGCACACTTCCGCCCTCCGTATTCCGTCCAAATTTTCCCTTTTACGAAACAGCATCATGAAGACCGTAATTTGGTTTTATCAGCCATCCATACCGATATGACCTACATCAGCATTGATAAAGATGTCCTTGATCCGGATTTTGCCGAAACAAACTGGGACCAGGGCGTAATGGACAAGCAGGAACTATTTTCGTATATAGCAGCTATTCTCGAAGAAAAACAGGTTTTCGGCATTGATATATGCGGGGAAACCCCAGTCTCACCAGCCGAACGCTTTTTGCCGCATGCTTCCGGCATCATCCGTAAAAATGATGCGGTCAACGCAGAAATATTGGCACTGTGCCTGCAGGCGGAACCCCGACACGTTGTTGGTGCATAAAAATTTTTCCTACTTTTTTAAAAAGAAAGTCTTGATCTTCCTCTTTAATCATGTTTTAATGTCTACTATACAAAGACATTTGTTCTCTTCAAAAATACATAAAGAGGTGTGATCAAATGAAAACGGACGTTTCAATCGGCTTGCTCGGCTTAGGGACCGTCGGCTGCGGCGTCGTCAAACTAATCCGCCAGCATCAGGAAGAACTAGTCCATCAGCTTGGATATGAAGTGAAGGTGAAACGCATATTGGTGCGCGACATCGAAAAAGACCGCGATATAGAAATTGATCCCGCCTCGATTACCTTAAATCCCGATGACATATTGAATGATCCGGAAATTGATGTAGTGGTCGAAGTGATGGGTGGCGTCAACGAAGCTCGCCAATACATTATAAAGGCGCTGGAAAATAAAAAGCATGTTGTCACCGCCAATAAAGATTTAATCGCTTTATACGGCCCGGAACTCCAGGAACTTGCCTGGAAAAACCAATGCGACCTACTGTATGAAGCGAGCGTCGGCGGCGGGATCCCGATTATCCGGGGACTGACTGACGGACTTGTTTCCGACCGGATCCAAAAAGTAATGGGCATTGTCAATGGAACAACGAATTTCATTTTGACGAAAATGATGGATGAAGGTGTTTCGTACGAAGAAGCGCTAAGAGATGCGCAGGCGCTTGGATTTGCCGAAGCCGACCCGACCGCGGATGTGGAAGGACTCGATGCGGCGAGGAAAATGGCGATTTTGGCAAGGCTTGCATTCTATACAAATGTAAAACTGGAAGATGTGGAGGTGGGAGGGATTACGAATCTATCATCGGAAGATTTGCATTACGGGAAAACGCTCGGTTATACGATGAAGCTGATCGGTGTGGCGGAGTGCCAGGATGAGCAAATCGAAGTCTGCGTGCAGCCGACTTTTGTAGCCCAAAATCATCCGCTCGCTTCAGTCAAAAATGAATTCAACGCCGTCTATATCAACGGGGAAGCAATCGGAGAGGCGATGTTTTACGGTCCGGGCGCCGGAAGCATGCCAACTGCAACAGCTGTGGTGAGCGATGTGGTCGCCGCCATTAAAAACATGCAGCTCGGTGTGAACGGCAGGAATTTGCGGGGCCCGCGCTTTGAACGGAAATTGATGCCGCTCGATCAGCGCTACGGTCAGTTTTATATCCGCTTGCATTTAAAGGATCAGGTCGGCGCTTTTTCAAAAATTACCTCTGCGTTCAGTGCATTGGACATCAGTTTTAAACGGATTTTGCAGACGCCTGATAAACGGGATGAACTTGCGGAAATCATCATTGTAACCCATAAAGTTTCGCTTGACCGTTTCCAAAAAGTACTGCTGCAATTAAACGAAATGCCTGTCGTTAAAGAAGTGAACAGCTATTACCTTGTTGAAGGAGAGGCGTAAAATATGAATCAATGGCCAGGATTATTAATACAGTATGAAGCATTTTTACCCGTAACAGACAAGACACCGGAACTGACTTTATATGAAGGAAATACACCGCTCATTCCATTTGCGCGCCTCTCGGAAAAACTCGGCGTGGAACTGTACGGAAAATTTGAAGGCTTAAACCCGACCGGATCTTTTAAAGACCGCGGTATGGTGGTGGCCGTCGCCAAAGCGATCGAAAACGGCAGCAAATCGGTGATTTGCGCTTCAACCGGAAATACCTCGGCTTCTGCTGCTGCATACGCGGCCAAAGCGGGGATCCGCGCGATTATCGTCATTCCGAGCGGAAAAATCGCACTCGGCAAACTAGCCCAGGCAGTGATGTACGGAGCGGAAATTGTAGAAATTGAAGGCAATTTTGACCAAGCGCTGAAAATCGTAAGGAAGGTGAGCGAAACATCGCCGGTCACGCTTGTAAACTCCGTCAACCCTTACCGTTTGGAAGGCCAAAAAACGGCCGCATTCGAAATTTGCGAACAGCTCGGTTCGGCGCCGGATGTGCTTGCGATCCCGGTCGGAAATGCCGGAAACATCAGTGCTTATTGGAAAGGGTTTAAAGAATTCCATGAAAAGTTCCGGACAGGGTTGCCGGAAATGCACGGCTTTGAGGCGGAGGGCGCCGCGGCGATTGTCCAAAACCGCGTCATCGAAAATCCGGAAACCGTTGCAACGGCAATCCGCATCGGCAATCCGGCAAGCTGGAAATTGGCTGTTACTGCCCGCGATGAATCCAACGGTGACATCGATTCGGTTTCAGACCCGGAAATTTTGGAAGCTTTCCAGCTGCTTGCCCGCAATGAAGGGATTTTCGCCGAACCCGGTTCATGCGCTTCAATCGCCGGTGTGATCAAGCAGGTGAAAACGGGACAGATCAAAAAAGGAAGCAAGGTTGTTGCCGTCCTCACCGGAAACGGATTAAAAGATCCGCAAACTGCCATGTCACAAGTAAATGTCCGGCCTGCCGTGCTGCCGGCTAATGAAAAAGCCGTGATGGACTATCTTTCAAATGTGATCCATGTATGAACAGGTTGACAATCCGCGTGCCCGCCAGCACGGCAAACCTCGGGCCCGGATTTGACTCTGTCGGGATGGCGCTTAACCGCTTTTTGACGCTCGAAGTATATGATCATGATGAATGGGTTTTTGAGCAGGTTTCGCCGCTTTTGCCGCCGCTGCCGGCAGACGATGATCCTTTTATCTTAAAAATTGCACGGCAAACCGCTGATTTGTATCACGCTTCTCTTGCCCCGTGCAGAGTGGTTGTAGACAGCGAAATCCCTCTCGCCCGCGGGCTCGGAAGCAGCGCCTCGGCTGTGGTCGCCGGAATAGAACTGGCCAACTACGCCGGAAATCTCGGCCTTTCCCCGCAGGAGAAACTGGATCTCGCTTCCAAGATTGAGGGGCATCCCGATAATGTTGCTGCGTCGTTATTTGGCGGGCTGATTGTCTCGGCGGAGCATGGGGACGGACGATTCGAAGTTGTACCATTTTTTGACATTATGGCCGATTTGCTGCTGTTTATCCCGGATTATGAACTGAAAACAGAAGACGCGCGGAAAGTGCTCCCTGAATTTTATGTTAGGAAAGAAGCTGTAAAGGGGAGCGCAGCCAGCAATCTTTTCATCGCCGCACTCATCGGCGGGCAGTATGAACTGGCCGGCAAAATGATGGAGCAGGACCGTTTTCATGAACCGTACAGGATCAAATTAATTCCGGAATTTATGGAAATCCGGCAGTTGGCCAAATCGCTCGGCGCATACGGCACTGTGATCAGCGGCGCCGGCCCGACGATCATTTCGTTGGTGCCGTTCGGTCGTGCAGAAGCAATGGCGGAAACGCTTCAGGCGCATTTTCCCCATATGTCAGTAGAAGCAGCCAAAATTGACCATACAGGCCTTGTCGTCGAAAAATTTGCGGCATTCAATATGCTGAATCATTAAAAAAAGGTGTTGATGCCCAGGCATCAACACCTTTTTTCATCATTCGACATTGCCAGTTCCGCTTATTCTTGTCACCTTCCTAAAAAGGAAGCAAGTTCACTTAACAGTTCATCCTTATCTTTTTTCAATTCTTCTGAAGCGAGCATGTCCAGTTTGCGCGGCCGCGGCAGGTTCACTTTCAGCTCGTGGATAATTGACGATGGCTGCTGCGACATCACAAAGACGCGGTCCGATAACAAAATCGCTTCATCCAAATCATGGGTCACCATTAAGATTGTCTGGTTCCCTTTCTCCCATGAATCGAGAAGCCAGCGGTGGACATCCATTTTCGTAAAAGCATCAAGCTTTCCGAACGGCTCGTCCAGCAGCATGAGCGGCTTTTCACACAAATACGTCCGCAAAAAACTGATCCGCTGCCGCATGCCTCCGGATAAAGAAGAAGGATAGTGGTCCGCATAATCTTCCAGCCCGAATTGCCGAAGCACATCCCTTCCCCTGGAAATACGATCCCGTTTCGGCATACCCTTCATTTCCAGCGGAAGGACGATATTTTGCAGTGCGGTCCGCCATGGCAAAAGCAAATCCTGCTGTGGCATAAAACTAATCGCATCCTGAACAGCTGACGGCCGGCTGCAGAGCCTCACTTCCCCGCTGTCCGCCTTTTCGATGCCGGCAATGATATTCAGCAAGGTGCTTTTCCCGCAGCCGCTCGGGCCGACAAATGCGCAAAACTCGCCTTCCCGGATGTCGGCGCGGATATCGGATAATACTTTATTTCCCCCAAACGTTTTCGAAACGCCGTCAATTTGCAAGTACATCATGGCTGTCCAGGAAGAAATTCATTTGTGTAGGCAGCTTTGATGTCAATTTTTTTCTTGATGACCTTATGTTTATAAAGGAAGTTCATATACCTGCTCCACACTTCTTCCTTCTGAACCCCCCATTCCTTCGCATCATCCTGGTATTTTGTGCTCAGCCATTTTTGGCTTGCACGGATCAGGCCTTTATTTGTATCCGGCACGTCTTTGATAAAAATATCGGCCGCCTGCTCCGGATGCTTAATCGAAAACTCATATCCTTGCGCAGTAGCTTTCATAAAAGATTTGACAAGTTTTTTATCATCTTTCGCCAGCTTTTCGCTTGTAATAATGACAGGGCTGTAATAATCAAGTGCAGGATCCAAATCTTTCACCAGGATAATGTTCAATTTTTTCCCTTCACGCTCTGCCTGGATGCCGTCCCAGCCGTAATAAATCCATTCAAAATCGGCTTCACGCCCGATCGATTTGAAAAAATCCGTCTGCCCGAGCACGATGTTTTTGACTTTGCTGTAGTCGGCACCGTATTTTTCCATGACTGTTTTAATCACAGCTTCTTCAGATGGGGAGCCCCATCCCCCGTAACGTTTCCCCTCAAAATCTTTCGGCGAGGTGATATTGTCCTTTTTCAGGGAAGCAAAACCCGATGTGTTGTGCTGGATAATGGCGGCAATCGAAACAATCGGAATACCTTCCACCCGGGCTGTTGTCACATTTTCCTGGTAGCTGATCCCGAAATCGGCTTTGCCGGATGCAACCATTTGTTCAGCGGTAATATTGTCGCCGGGCTGGATGATTTTTACATTCAAGCCTTGTTTTTTATAGTAGTTTTTCGTTTTGGCCACATACAGGCCGGTATGATTTGTGTTCGGGTACCAGTCCAGTACAACCGTCACTTTTTGCAGCGCTTTTTTGCTGCTGCTTTTCTTCCCGCTGCCGGAGCATCCCGCCGCAAGAAGCAGCATAACAGCAGATAGCACAATCCAAATTTTTTTCATTGATCGTCTTCCTTTCTGTAAAACCATGGCGCAGATAATCTTTGCAGCGTTTCAACGGCGCCATATAAAAGAAATGTCAGTGCTACAATGATGGCCGAGATGGCAAACAGGCGGGCGGTCATAAAAGATTTCGTTGCCCTTGTCAGCATGACGCCGAGCCCTTCGCTTGCGCCGAGCCACTCGCCGATAATGGCGCCCATCACACTATATGTAACGGCGATTTTTAAGCCGGAATAAAAATAGGGAAGCACAGCCGGAAATTTGACTTTCCGGTACACTTGCCATTTTGTCGCATGCATCGTCTTTAAAAGTTTGATCAGATCCTTGTCCACGGTTTGGAACCCTTCCAAAATGCTTAACGCCAGCGGAAAGAAGCAGACCAAAATCACAACGATCACTTTTGGGCGCAGGCCGAAACCAAACCAGACGATGAGAAGTGGTGCAATCGCCACAATCGGTACCGTTTGCGAGACCACGAGCAGCGGCTGGATGAACGCCCGGAAAATGGGAACCATGTCCATCAAGACAGCAATGGCCGCACCGATGGCAATGGAAAAGGTTAGCCCGATCAGTACTTCTTTTAAAGTTTGCCAAATATTGGGCCAAATCATCCCTTTCATGCCTGCCATTTCCTGCCACACCTCCGTCGGCTTCGGCAGCATCCATTCACTAACATGAAACCCTGTCGTAACCGCCTGCCATAAAAAAAGCAGAAAGACGAGCCAGGCAGCAGTGAGGCAAGCGTTAACGAACGGGCTGCGGCGCTTGTGTGCGGTACTTTGCAATTTTTTCATCAATCGTCACCCCGGTGCTTGGGCGGTAATGGATCTTGATCGAGGTGACCACATCAATGGCCCCGGCTTCGATGCAGGCATCCTGCGCTTTTTTAATGATTTCAAGCAGTTCGTCCAAATCGCCCTCCATCGTGGTTTCCATCGCGCCGACTTCATAACGCACGCCGGATTTTTGGACCACTTCAATCGCGCGGTCGACGACACCATATAAGTCATCGGTTTTGATATGCGGAACCACCGAAAACGAAACGGTTACTTGCTTTGATTTTCCCATGATTTTCTCCTCCTTTGGTCAATAAATAAAAAAGGCTTTCATTGCGTGCGCAAGAAAGCCAGTCATTCCCAAAACATGATTCTTTATATGGCTCCCTACGCTGGTATTATCCAGATCAGGTTAAAGGGTCGATGCCAAACCGCATCCTCTCAGCCAAACCGGCTCCCCTGCTCTTTTCCTATTCGGCTCTGTTCATCATCAATGCGGACCAAATCCTTCTGTTTATTATTGTAACATGAAATCCCGGTTGCACAACAAAAAATTGTTTACACCGTTTTCCCTGCTTTTTGCAGCATCTTGTCCAAGTATTTCAAAATCTCTTCGCGGTTGCCGCTTACCTTTGCTTCCCGCTCTTCGTCTTTTCTCAGCTTATTCGCCGCTTTTTGATAGACTTCTTCTTCTTTCTCCCGGGGCACGACAACAACCCCGTCCGCATCCCCGACAATGATATCCCCGGGGCGTACCGGTACGCCGCCGCAAGAGATTGGGACATTCACTTTGCCGTTTCCCGCCTTTCCGCCGGCTGCAACGGTTGTACCTTTTGCAAAGACCGGAAAATCCAACGCCAAAACTCCTTTAATATCGCGGATCACGCCGTCAACGACAACACCTTGGATGCCGAGCGTTTTCGCCATCCCGAGAACAAAATCACCGGCAATCGCCCGGTATAAATCGCCTTTTGAATCAATCACCAGCACATCCCCCGGTTTTGCTTCCCGTATTGCCTGAATCACCGCAAGATTATCCCCGACCGGCATTTTCACTGTAAAAGCCCGGCCGGCTAATCTAAAACCATCGTTTAAAGGCTTGATCTCCGGATCGAGGTTGTTCATTCCATTCATCGCATCGGATATGCAGGTTGTCGGCAAATGTAAAAACTGTTCAATCATCATCTCCATGTTCATGCTCCCTTTGTTTGATTATTCTTACTATATTGTACCGCGAAAAAACACCTTTGAAAATATTGTTTTGGCATCGGTTTCAAAAATTCAGATTTTCTTGCGTCCCAACCCAAAGTTCGGACTGTTCAATCGCACAGGACACATCAAACAGCCAGTGCTCATTTCCTTTTGGAGCAATCAACTGGACACCAATCGGAAGTCCGTCTGCCGTTAAATGGACAGGCACGCTGACAGCCGGCTGTCCGGTTAAATTCGCCAACTGTGTAAACGGGGAAAATGTCAGGCTCGGCTCAAACATTTCATAGACAAGGGCCTGCTGTTTTTCTTTCGGCAGGTCGGTAACCCGGAGCAGTTTTTCCCTTTCCTCCCAAGTTTGCGTCAGTTCCCCGATTTTCGGTGCCGAAAAAGCGGTGGCCGGCGTCATAAAAAGATCGTATGTTTGATGGAATTCGGCCATTTGTGCTGCGGCTGTGTCCCATTCGGCAAGGCTGCGTGCATATTCGGCGGCTGTTACATTTTTTCCGGCTTGATACAGCACCCATGAAACGATTTCCATGTCTTTTTCTGTAAGCAGGCGCCCCATTGCTTTTTCCAAGTCTATCATTTCAGCGGCCATTTCCCCGCAGTTCATCAAATAATAGTTTTCCATCAGCCGCCTGCCGTCCACACCGTTTTCCGCTTCTTCCACTTCATGCCCCTGCGTTTCAAGCCATTTGGCCGTTTCATAGACAGCCTGCTTTGCTTCGCGGCTGACGGGTGTTCCGACCGGGGATTCAACGGAGAAGGCGATCCGGTACTTCTTCACGCCGCTGCGTTCGATTTCTTGTAAATAACTGCCCGAAAAAAGCGGTGTTTGGAATGCGGCTTCCGGCTGGAACGTTTGCAGTACGTCAAGAAGCGCTGCGCTGTCCCTGACCGTCCGTGTAAGCACAAAATCAACCGCGGCACCCTGCCATTGCCGTCCCCTTCCCGGCCCGACCGGCGTCCGCCCCCTCGTCGGTTTTAATCCTATTAAACTCGTAAAAGAAGCCGGGATGCGGATGGAACCGCCGCCATCATTTCCACCTGCGACCGGCACCATTCCTGATGCGACGGCAGCCGCCCCGCCCCCGCTTGATCCGCCCGGCGAATGCCCGGGGTTCCACGGATTTCTTGCCGGCCCGTACAACTCGGGTTCCGTAATATTTTTCAGCCCGAATTCCGGCACATTCGTATGGCCGAGGATCAAAAAACCTGCTTCTCTTAATGTTGCCGTAAAATAGGAATCTTCCCTGGCGAGGTTTCCTTGCAGCAATTTCGAGCCGGATGCAAGGGGTTCATCTTTTACCGCCTGCGAAATATCCTTTAATAACACCGGTACTCCGGCAAACGGCTGTTGATCCAAATTGATCTGTTCTGCTTCCGCCCTTGCTTTTTCATAACGCGTCCGGATTACGGCATTCAAGCCCTGGTTTGTTTTTTCAATACGGTCGATTGCCGCTTCCAGCACTTCTTTTGCATCCACTTCTTTCCGCTTGATCAGTTGGGCCAGCCCAACGGCATCTTGGGAAAGGTAGACTGATTCTTCCATGGTTTTCCCTCCATTTTTCGCTTTCATTTCTATATTTGCCGAATTTTCTGTTCCTGTCAAAGTCTATGAAACCTGGTTACTCCTATTTCTACCGAGTAAAAGTCCAATATCATCTCAATGGAGAAAGATAGACGTATCAAAAAAGTTGTCGGCATTTCCCCAACTCTGCAGGATACGATTGATGCAGTGGACCGGTTAACCACAAAAGGCTACAGCAATTCCAATATTTCAGTCATTACGAATGGAAATGATACTGGTTAACTAGAAAACCGGACCGGCGCAATGTTGATCATTCGGCGACACTCCAAAAAGAACAAAACGGTTCGCTTTGGGATAAATCAAAGATTTCTTTACCACTGATTACTATTGGAAGATGGAAAAACAGATGTAGCCGTTGACGGTTCGGAAACGATTAAAGTGCCGATCGTAGAAGAACGGGTAGAAGTGACCAAAAAACCGGGGAAAACAGAAGAAATCGTCATCGGTAAACGCACTGTCGAAGATACTGAACATATATCTGAAACGGTGAAAAAAGAGGAAGCCCACGTCAGGCAAAAAGGGACAGGCAAAGTGGACAAAAGACAAACGGGTAATATTAAAGCAGCAAAACCAGCCCGGAAAGGAGAACCTTTCTAGGCTGGTTTATGTTCATTTATCCGGTGTGACCGGAAGAATCGTCTTGGCAATCGACCGGTCGAGCGCTTCAAACTCATCATAAGAAATGATGCCGTACAGTTCTTTCCTTGTCTGCATATCGGAAAGGGCATTTTTTTGCGTGCCTTCGTTTTTGATCTTTTCAAATACCCGTTCATATGCTTTTGCGGCGACGCGCAGCGATGTGACCGGATAAATGACCATCGCATAGCCCATATCCGCGAATTCTTCCGCGGTGTAATACGGGGTTCTGCCAAATTCTGTCATATTCGCGAGAAGTGGGGCTTTGATTTTTTCCACAAACATCCGGAATTCATCGGCAGATTGCAATGCTTCGGGGAAGATCGCATCCGCCCCTGCTTCTACATAGGCATTTGCACGCTCCAAAGCCTGTTCCACGCCTTCCACACCCCTTGCGTCCGTACGGGCAACGACAACAAGCGTCGGAGCCACTTCTTTCAGCGCCCTGATCTTTTCGCACATTTCCGACGCTTCAACAAGCTGTTTCCCGTTCAAATGGCCGCATTTTTTAGGCAGCTGCTGGTCTTCGATTTGCACGGCCGCAACCCCCACTTCAACCATTTCACGCGCTGTCCGGGCAACATTCAGCACACCTCCAAACCCGGTGTCAATATCGACAAGCACCGGGAGATCGGCCGCGCGCACAATATCACGCGCGCGCTCCGCCATTTCACTCGATGTGATCATGCCGAGATCCGGGATCCCTTTGCTGGCGGTATAAGCGGCGCCGGACAGGTAAAGCGCCTCAAAACCCGTATTTTTCGCAACCAATGCTGCCATTGCATCATGTGTGCCCGGGATTTGCAAAATGCCCGGCGCCTGCATCAGCTCTTTAAACCGCTTTGCAAGCACCTCCTGCGAAGACGGCTGATTGACAATCCAAACCATGGTGCAACACCCTTTCTACAAGGTAAATAGATTGACAAACTCATTCACGTTCATCTTTTCAAGCGTTTCCCCCTGCAGGCAAGCTGCTTTGATCCATTCCTGCTGCTTGGCCGAATAATGGGTCGCCAGGTTATTCGAAAACTTGCAGATGATTTTCGGGATCGCTTCTTCCCTTCTGAAGCGGTGGCCGAGCGGATATTCAACCTCGACTTTTTCCGTGCTCGTGCCGTCTTTGAAAAAGACTTGCACTGCATTGGCGATTGAGCGCTTGTTCGGATCGAGGTAGTCGATGCTGTACTGTTTGTTTTCCACTACGCTCATTTTTTCCCTTAGTGCATCGATGCGCGGATCTTTCGCTGCATCGTCTTCATAGTCATCGGCCGTAATATTGCCTTTGATCAAACCGACAGCCGTAACATACTGGATGCAGTGGTCGCGGTCGGCAGGGTTACGTAACGGACCTGTTTTGTCAATGATGCGGATCGCGGACTCATGCGTCGTGATCGTAATGCTCTGGATGTCATCCAGCCTTTCGGCGACCAGCGGATGGAGCTTTACCGCAGCTTCCGCAGCTGTCTGCGCATGGAACTCGGCAGGATACGATACTTTGAATAAAACATTTTCCATGACATAGGAGCCGAGCGGCCGTGCCAGTGTCAATTCTTTCCCTTTAAAGAGGACATCCTGGAAGCCCCAGCCCGGTGCGGACAACGGCGTGTTATAGCCCATTTCCCCTTTCATGGCGATGAGGGCAAGTGCAACGCCCCTGCTCGTCGCATCACCAGCTGCCCATGATTTGCGTGAACCGGTATTCGGCGCATGACGGTATGTGCGGAGAGGCGCATTATCAATCCAGGCATGGGAAACGGCGTTCATAATTTCTTCCAGTCCCCCGCCGAGCATTTTTGCCGTGACAGCGGCCGTTGCCACTTTAACAAATAATACATGGTCAAGCCCGATGCGGTTTAAGCTGTTTTCCAAAGCCAGCACACCCTGGATCTCATGGGCTTTAATCATAGCTTCGAGCACATCGCGCATCTTTAGTGGATCTTTCCCGTTTGCCACGCGTGTCCGGCTTACATAATCCGCGACTGCGAGGACGCCGCCCAAGTTATCGGAAGGATGGCCCCATTCCGCGGCAAGCCAAGTATCATTATAATCGAGCCAGCGGATCATGCAGCCGATATTGAACGCGCCCTGCACTGGATCGAGCACGTAGGAAGTACCCGGCACATGCGTCCCGTTCGGCACAATCGTTCCCGGCACAACCGGCCCGAGCATTTTTACGCATTCCGGGAACTGGAGGGCAAGGATACCGCAGCCGAGCGTGTCCAAAAGCCCGTAACGCGCTGTCTCAAAAGCTTCCGGACTTGTAATCTCCGTTTCATAAACATAACGTGCAATTTCTTCAACCAATGCATCTCTTTTATCAACTTTTTCATTTGCTGCTGTTGTACCGGCCATTTTTTGTTTTCCCCTTTCCTGCATGTTTAGTCGTTTGGATGCAAACCGCGTGGGCCTCTATAGTTTACACGTGGGCGGAACAAGCGGTTGTTTTCGTGCTGCTCCATCACGTGCGCACTTAGTCCGGCTGTCCTTGAACTGAAGAAAATCGGTGTATAAAGCGGGATCGGAATGCCGAGCATCCAATAAACAGGCGCGGCGTAGTAATCCAAATTAGGGAAAAGCCCTTTTTCCTGCGCCATGATTTTTTCGCCGACCTCGCACATTTCAAAGAGCGTATTGTCCCCTTTCGCCTCACTTAGTTCTTTTAACGCTTCTTTCATCATGAGGGCGCGCGGATCCATCTTTTTCATGTACACACGGTGGCCGAAGCCCATGACTTTTTCCTTGTTTTTCAGTTTTGTATACAGCAATTCTTCAAATTTTTCCACCGTGCCAGCTTCCTTCAGCATTTCCATGACTGCTTCGTTGGCACCGCCGTGCAGATGCCCCTTTAGCGAAGCCACTGCGCCTGTTAATGCGCCGTACAAGTCGGAAAGCGTGGATGCAATGACCCTTGCCGTAAAGGTGGAATTTGGCAGTTCATGCTCGCTGTACAGGACAAGGGAGCGGTCAAAAATCCTTTCTTCCATTTCGGACGGGACTTTCCCGGTGATCATGTACAAAAAGTTTGCGCTGTACGACAAATCCTGCCGCGGCTCGACCGTTTCTTCGCCGTTTAAAATATGGTAGCTGTTTGCGACGATATTCGGGACGTTTCCGAGCAAATGGTACGCACGGTTTAAATTCGACTCATGGGAGCGATCCAAAATATCTTTATCATAACCGGAAAGTGCTGAAACCCCTGTGCGGAGTGCGTCCATTGGATGAGTGGATTCCGGCAGCAGCTTTATCATTTCCATCACGGCTTCCGGAACGTGATAGTTTTTCTTCAAACTTTCTTCCAGCGCTTTTTTCTCGGCTTCATTCGGAAGCGAGCCTTCCATAAGCAAATGCACGATGTCTAAATAGCCTTTTGACTTTGACAATTCGATTAAGTCATACCCCTTTAAAACAATCTCACTTTCGACCGTGTCGAGAAAAGAGATTCCCGTTTCAACAGCGACAACACCTTCAAGCCCCGGGACAAATTGCATTGTATTTCCCATATCCATCCTCCGTTCAACAATTTGTCAAACTGTAAGCACTTACAGTTTGGTACAAAAAAAGATGCGCTGTTGCCAAAATCCCTGATGCCTTTCATAAAAAACATATCATAACATTTGCAAAATTACAACGTTCCGGGGGCTGCATCCGCTTTTTCCAGGTCAAAAAACCGCTGACAGGGGCAGCGGACCCGTTCCAGTACCGGATAAAAACAGCCGGCGTTTATTATCTGGTTCCACGACAAACATGCCGTCTCAGGCAGATAAAAAAAGACAAGTTTCAACCTGTCTTCATATAAAAAACTATTTCTTTTTAAATTTAAACAGATGCTTCAAGCCGCGTTTCACAACCTGAAAGAAACTTAATGATTTAACCATATGATTTGGGTCAACGTATTCACGAATCGCTCTTAAAACTTTTTTTGGATCCCTGGAAGAAAAAGTAAACATCCCGTTTCGCTTCGTTTTAATCGCAAAACGGGGAATCCATTTTCCTCTGAACATGACGGATGCGATCACGTAATCCACTTCTTCCCACGGAATTTGAATAAATTTTCGTGCATCACGGTCATTGTAGAATTCAAATCCTTTATCTCCAATCATGATCTTACCATAATCTGCAAGTCCCATATGTGAGGTTGCATTCGTGACTAAATCGACTTTTGTGTTGATTGATTGGACCATTTGATCTACTCCATTTCTTACCTTTAATCATTATTTATTATAAAGCGGGTTAATGCTTTAAGCAAAAGATACCGGAAAAAGTGCTGGGCAGCCGCTAATACCGTATTCATCATAATTCGCTTCGTACCGTGTTTTCAGGACATATTTACAAGCCGGTTTCCACCATCCATTATTATTTGATTTTGAAAAAGCCCGGGCAAAAGCCCAGGCATTTTTTGTTACATCAAGTGGATTAAGTGGAAGACGATACCAACCACGAACAACCCGAGAATCATGATAATCGGAGATACTTTCTTTTTCAGCAACCACATGCAAAGAAGTGTTAACAGCAGTGCAGCCAGGCCAGGAATTAAGCTGTCCAAGTTGTCTTGTAAAGTTGTTACCTTCGTGGAATCCAATGAAAGTCCGGCAGCTTGTTGTTCCAGCGCGGATTTAATTCCCTGTGCTCCGGAAGGTAAATTATCCCAGTCAATATACGCGCCTTTATCGAGTTTAACTTTAGATACAATTGGCGTGAATTTTATCGATACCCAGCGGTTAACCAATGAACCCAGAATGAACATACCAAGAATAGATGCACCTTTTGTAATATCCTGAAGTATTCCGCCGGACAAGTCTTCCGTAATTCTGGAACCGGCTTTGTAACCAAATTCCTGTGTATACCACATGAATGCCATACGGATAATATTCCAAGCAACAAAGTAGATGATCGGGCCAAGGATGTTACCGGTAATTGCAAGAGAAGCTGCTAACGCACCAAGGATTGGTTTAACTGTGAACCAGAAAACCGGGTCCCCGATACCAGCCAAAGGCCCCATCATACCGACTTTAACCCCTTGAATGGCTACATCGTCAACCGGTGCCCCATTAGCACGTTCTTCTTCAAGTGCCAGCGTTACACCAATAATCGGTGAAGCAACGTAAGGGTGAGTATTAAAGAACTCCAGGTGACGTTGCAGTGCAGCAGCACGATCTTCTTTTGTTTTATATAATTTTTTGATGGCAGGAATCATTGTATATGCCCAGCCGCCGTTTTGCATACGTTCATAGTTCCAGGAACCTTGGATGAAAGTTGAACGCCACCATACAGAAATACGATCTCTTCTAGATAATTTTAATTCTTGAGCCATTTTCCTGTCCGCCTCCTTCTTAGTAATTGTCAATAATATCGCCTAACGGATCGCCGATGTTTGCGTTTCCGCCGCCATTACCTGAACCGCCTTGTTTCGAAAGCGCTAAATAGATGAGAGCGAGTGCGATACCGATACCGCCAAGACCGATAAGTGTGATCGAAGAAACAGTCGCTAATACAAAACCAATAATGAAGAACGGCCATACTTCCCGTGTCGCCATCATGTTAATAACCATTGCATAACCAACGGCTACGACCATGCCCCCGCCGATGGATAAACCGTCTGTCAGCCAGGTTGGCATTGCTTCAAGCAAGCCTCTAACCGGTCCTGCACCAATCGCCAGAATTAATGCAGCCGGAATGGCAATACGCAAACCTTGCATGCAGATCGCAACGATGTGCCAGAATTCAACTTTGCCGATACTTCCTTCTTTCGCTGCAGCATCCATAAAGTGTACAAATGCTGTTGCAATTGTACGGCAGATGATGGTCAATAACAAACCTGCAACGGCAAGCGGAACGGCAATTGCAATTGCTGAAGATACACCGGCTTTACCTGCCCCGCTTAAAACTAAAATAATTGCTGATGCAACAGATGCCAGTGCAGCATCTGGCGCTACGGCAGCCCCGATGTTTGCCCAACCTAAAGCGATCATTTGAAGCGTACCGCCCAGGATAACACATGGTACTAAGTTTCCTGTAACTAGGCCTATTAACGTACAGGCAATAATTGGTTGGTGGAAGTGGAATTCATCCAAAATGCCTTCCATACCAGCTAAAAATGCTACGATAAAGACTAGTATCATTTGGACAATATTCAAATCCATAATTATTATTCCTCCCTTTTCTCCTGATGATCAGGATTTATTTTGTTTGTTTAACTCTTCTTGAGCTCTCCTGATAATTTCGTCCATGTCGCCTTTTGAATCACTCGGCACTTTACGCACATCGAAATTCACACCAAGCTGTTTTAACTTGTTGAATGTGTCGATATCATCCTGGCTGAAGGCCAGTACTTTATTCGGCTGAACTTTACCAGGCGAGTGTGCCATGGAACCGACGTTGATGGTCTTCAATGGAACGCCGCCTTCAACCGCTCTGAGCGCATCCTGCGGGTTTTCAAAAAGAAGCAGTGCGCGCTGGCCGCCGAAGTGTTGATCATCTTTTGCAAGTTCGATCATTTTAGCGACAGGAACAACGTGTGCTTTTACACCAGGAGGCGCAGCCTGCTGGATTAATTTCTTACGAAGATCATCTTTCGCAACTGCATCCGATACAACAATGATCCGTGTAGGCCGTGTTGTTTTTGTCCAGGCAGTTGCGACTTGTCCGTGAAGCAGACGGGAGTCGATCCGTGCCAGTACGTATTCAAACTTACCAGGAGCGCCTACATTGGACGGACCTGCAGCAGCTTTAGCAGCTGGTGCTGCCGGTTCCAGACTTTCCGGTCTTACTTTAACCCCTTCTTTACCTGCGCCCAAAATATGCGCAGCAATTTCATGCGCTGTATTCATGGAGAAGCGCGATGCAAAAGCTTCTATTAACATTGGTAAATTTAAACCGGCAACGATTGCCCATTTATCTTTATGTTCTTCAAACAAACTGTTCGCCTGATTGAACGGAGTTCCACCCCAAAGATCGACTAAGAATAATACTTCATCCTGGTTGTCGAAAGAGGCGATTGCTTCTTTCATTTTTGCCTTTACATCATCAGGTCCTTCGCTCGGCATTAATGTAACGGCTTTTACATTTTCCTGTTCCCCGAAAATCATTGATCCGGATTGCAGGATACCATTGGCAAATTCACCGTGAGTAGCAATGATAATCCCTACCATCTTCTGACCTCCTTATAATTATTGTTACAGCTTAAAGAATCATATAAATAGTTATAAAAAAACCTGTAACCAAAATTCATTCATGCAGCAACTTTTCTTTTTTGATCAGTTGCATCAGATCCGTTTTCCGATCTGCAGGTACTTGGCGGACTTCAAGCTCGATCCCCAGATTGGCCAACTTTACAAAGGCTTGAACATCCTCATTATCCAGGGAAATAAAATTTGTGACCATCTTTTTGCCTTCAGAAAAACGCATCCCGCCGATATTAACCGATTTTAAATGAACACCTGCGAGGACTACTTCCAGTACATCTTGTGGTGAAGCAAACAACAACATAATCTTCGTCCCGTCAAACAGTCCGCTTTGATCGATATCAATCAGTTTTTGTTTCGTAATGACGTGGGATTTGATGCTTGGTGGTGTAGCTTGTTTCAATAGAAACTTTCGCAACTCATCATGGGCGGCTTCATCACTGACCACTAAAATTCGTTCGATTCCCGTTGCCTTCGACCAGGCAGTAGCAACCTGGCCATGAATCAAACGGTCATCAATACGAGTGAGTCGTATATCCATTCTCATCCCACCTCCAACTGTAAGCCTGTTCACTACTGAACTTTTTCTTGAAGGCCTCGGCGGATTTTCTCCGGCTTTCCATCAAGGGATAATACCGACAAGTCGGATCAAGCGATTTTCTTTATCTCATTTTCCGCCATAAGGTAGAAAAAATTCTTCTGCAAATTTTGTTGATTTACCTCTTTTGCTTTTCTGCCTTTTTATAATGCAAGATGCGTGCCAACTTTTGAGTATCAATGTCGAATCTTGACGTATAAGCGTTTTCTGAAAAACCTTTCATGCTTATAATACACAAACACCCTTTTTAATACACATTAAAAATGTATTTCATCTTTCATTTTTATTACTGTATTAAAAAAGCCCGCGATATCATTTTGATACTTTGATCTTAAACATGTATTCTGTATCGCAAACAAACGATTTCCGGCATCTGTTGAAAAAAGAAATTCCTGGCAAGTTCCTGTTCTTTTTTGACGATAATCGAGTAGGAGGAGGTGACTAGCCCCCGTCCTCTCACACCACCGTACGTACGGTTCCGTATACGGCGGTTCAATCAAATAAATGACGCTTGTCACAATACTTTTCATACAGGCTTTTCAGTCCTTGGTGATTTCAGTAGGAGTTACCAAGGGTTTTGTGTAATATTGGACTTTTAGAAATTCGCCAATATGCTTTCCTTGAGTTTCTCCTCAATGACCCATTTGTATCCTCTTTCAATAAACCTGTTCTGGCTCCACCCTCTTGAGGTCCCTCATGGAATTCACCACTACTTTCCTCAAGTAAGTCCACTACGGATTGTCTGTGTCATTGCCATACAGAATTTCCAGACGAAAACTTCTCTTTGATTGTTCAGTCCTTCCAAAACGGGAGCGACCCGTATTGTACTATGACCTCTGCTGACTTCTGACTGTTCAATAACCTATCACTAGGCTAGTTACCAACTTAGTCGGCGTACCAGTCAGACCTCCCTGGGTAAGACTGCACTCTTTCCTCCACCTATCTGCCTCATTTACTCTGTATCACCTTTGGCAGTATGGACTTTACTTTGTTCGGCAAGCTCATCCAATGATACCTAGCCTTGTATGAGGTTCGTGTTCCTCAAGAATCGGAGGTTTGCCGCTCGCTTCCTTCAGATTCCGCATCACTACGGACACACTTGCGTTAGGCTATCGCTACTACTGCCTTCGCGATTCGGGACTTTCACCCTATAGAGTGCAGCCACGCCAGGCGCACTAAAAAAGCCTGTAAACAGCAGTTTTCCTCTGTTTACAGGCAAAAATCACTGCACACCCGCCGTCTGCCGGGAGGATAAATTGTCGATCATATCGACAATATAATACAGTTCATCATCCGAAAGCTTCAGTTTCAGCTGGTCTTCAAAAATTTTCGCTGCTTTTTTATAACTTTCTTTCTTCTCTTCTTTTTCCGGGGTAATTTCATTTTTATAAATGAGTCCGGCATGTGTGACCACTCTTTCCAGCGCACATCCGATATGAATATTCATATTGATTTTCGAAGCGTTATTAAACGGCCTTTCGGCAAGCCTTTCAATAGAAGATACAAACTCCGTTATTGCGCCGACCACTTTTTTTGGATTTAAAAATGTTAAAAATTCATTCAGGCTTTCTTCCGTCATTTCACGCACCATTGCCGGAGACCTTGGCGGCGTCTGCAGCAGCTGCTGATTTTGGATGAGATGCATAACCTGTGCTTCCCCGTCGCCCATAAACAAGGCCTCTACCGGAATAAACGGGGCATGTACTTTCGGATCGGCAATTCCGACGGTTAGAAGAATGTCATACTTATGCATATACGTTTCTTTTTTATCTTCAACTTCATTAATCTGCAGCGGAATCACGGTTATGTCGCTTCTGCCGATGTTTTTGAGCAATTGCTCGACAAGCTGTTTCAGTTTTTCCGCCGTCCCTTCCCCGGTTGAGCAGACGGAAAGGATGGCCGGCGGTTTTTGCGGCTGCCTTGTTTCCTCTGTTTTCTGCTCCACCTGGTAAGATCCGTAGCCGCGGAAATCTTTTAACGACTCGTAAATATCTTCAAGGTCCATTTCCATAATGGTCGCTTTGCGGATCGCCTCAATGACAAGCGCCGTTGTGACCATATCGATTGTCCGTGTTTTGATGCCCGTTTCCTGTGTAATAATATCGCCAAAACCAGTCAGAGACCCCATATCGACAAGCAGCAGCACGCCTTTTCCCATGTCAATTTCTTTCACCCGTTTTTTCATTTCTTCCAACACATATTTTGGGCTCATATCAAGCGGCATATCGATGCTGTCGACGTTTGATTCGCCAAGCAGGCTCTTTACCACGCTCACCATACTGCTTGCTGTGCTGCTCCCGTGGGCGGCAACAAGAATGGCGACCTGTTCGGCTTTTTGGTCGTCCAAAAGTGACGTGAGCAGGATCGTCAAGTACATTGCTTCTTTAACCGGCACATGGACGCGGTACCTTTTTTCGATCATTTTGCAAATGTCAAGAGACAACTGGTACTCTTCCGGGCGGTCATTGATCACATTTTCGATATTTGTATAATTGGCGACCTGCTGGTTTTTCACCCGCTTCAGGAAAGAAGTCAAATGCAGGCTGAACGCAAACAGAAAGCGGTCATTGACTTTGCGTTTCAGCCGTTTTTCCACAATTTCCTGCACTTCTTCGCTGAAATCAAGAATATCTTCACTCACGATTTTTAAAATTTTCTCGCGGTTCAGTGCATTGCTGTAAAACTTATTGTAAAACTTATTCAAGTGGATATCAATATCCAGTTTTAAAAACCGGTTGATGTCTTCATCCGAAACATCCTGATCCATCATAAAGCTGACTTTATCCCCGATAATATTGTATAAGTTGAAATCGGGTTCATAAGGGTCCTCTTCAAAGAGCGCCTTGTTTTCCCCTTCCGGATACACTGTCAAATACGAATCAATCAACTCCGACAGTTCCTGAATTTCCTGCCGCTTCCTACTCAAATAGAAAAAGCCGTTTTTCAGTTCGGAAGGCAGGTCTTTAAAGTTGATAGTAATGACATCATCGTTCAGGCAATGCAAAAATCCGTTGGCGCACACAAGCTGGATGTTCGATTTCAGTTGCCCGACATTTCCGTATGAAGTATTCCCGATTAAAGCTTTCATCGATTCCGCATCAATCTTAATCGGCTTTTGGACGCGATTTGCTTCGATAGCAAGCAGGAACTTCAGGATTTCGATTTTATCTTTTGCAGGCCGCTCTTCAAAGGACGGAATCCGGATCAGGATCGGAATCCGCCGGACAAATGTTTTTAATAATGAAGAATCCGGATCTTCCGTTGTCGCCCCGATAATCAGGACATTCGCTTTCCGGTTCCGTTCCGTTTCCCCAAGCTTCGCATACGTCCCTGTATCCATAAAATAAAACAACATTTCCTGGCCTTCAGGCGGGAGCCGGTGAATTTCATCAAGGAACAGCATGCCGCCGTCCGCTTTTGTGACAAGGCCGTCTTTTTCACTGTCAGCCCCCGTAAACGCACCCTTGGTATGGCCGAAAATATGGGAAAGCAAAAGCTGCGGGTTATTTGCGTAATCTGCGCAGTTAAACACGATAAATTGAGCATCTTCATCCATAAACGGCGCCGAAGATTTTGCATAATTAAACATCATATTGGCAAACAGCGTTTTCCCGACACCGGTCTGCCCGACAATTAACGTATGGAGACCGTGCGGCGGATACAGGACCGCTGCCTTCGCCTGTTCAACCTGCACTTTTAAGCTTGTTTTTGAACCGATTAGGTCATCAAAAGGATTCGGCTCTTCCGAAGCATCCGCATTTCCCTTTGCAGCGGGCCTTATTGTTGGAGATTGAAAGCTTAAAAGCTCGTTCATATTTTCATATTCATGCTGGTCATCCGGCAGTTTGCACCCCAGCAGTTTTTCGATGCTGCTTTTGACCAAATAATGCACCGGCCGGCCTTTAATTTTGATGATGGAGTTTTGCCGCAGCAGTTTATTGAGTTCCGCGCTGACATTATTCCTTAAAATATCAAGATCGTTGGCAATATCAGAAGCTGTAAACCCTTCCATGTGGACAAAGTCATCCAGCGTTTTTCCTTCTGACTGCTCAACCAGGTAGGCATAGATCCGATCAATACGCTTCATGGTCCCACCTCAATTCAATTTTTATCCGTACTGTATCTTTATAGTATCACGAATGTATCAAATACGACAGTAGAAATGTATTATGATCGATAAAATTCATAGATACACTTTTCCAGCCGCAGGAATGGCAGGAAGTAAAAAAAAGCGGCGCCGTATCAAAAAATTGAATTTGGCGCCGCCACGTTTTACACTTTTTGTCTTGCTTTGGTATTTATCTGCATCCATTCGAACTGGCGGAGTTTCAGTTCGAACAGTTTTAACGGATCCTGATACACTTCAGGGTTTTCTTTCATATTCGACAATTTTTCTTTACTTTCGTCAATGACCGTCTCTGTTTCTGTAATCGTATCACGCAGTACCGTTTCCGGATTTTTAAAGAACATGCGGATATCCCTTTCGAGCCCCTGCTCAAACAGCTCAAACTGCAGCATTACTTTATTGGTAATCAAGCCTGCGATATCCTGGTAATCTTCACTTTCAATGAATTTCTTGTAGCGGTTATACAGCATCGCTTTATTTTGGGAAAGCGCGCCAAGCAGTTTGCCCGCGCTTTTCAACAGCACTTGCGACGGCGTATGGCGAAGTAAAATATTCACGGAATCAAAGTGGACGCCGTTTGCCATCCGGTCTGCATCGCGCCGCCAGTCGTCCATGATTTTAAAATCGCAGGCGAGGGCAATGATGTTTTCCCCGTACAATTGATTAAAGCCTTCCGCCATTTCACCCAAGTAAGCCTGGCTTTGCTGCAGCTCACTCTCCGAATCCGCAATCCATTTTGTCACGAGCTCATAATATTTCGGGAAAATGGCCGTCTGCAAAAAGCTCCGGATCCGGTTGTTCATTTCCTCATTCAATTCGAGATGGATTTTTCGGAAATCGCTGTTTAGCTTAATATAATCGGAACTTTTCCGTAAAATGTCCGGGATTTTGGCCTGCAGCTCGTCTTTAATGGACTTGGTCATGCTGTGGTAAGACGAACGGATCAGCTGGATTTGTTCATGGATGACATCTTCTAATTGGTTCGCAGCCCCGTTTAATTTCGCTAGCATATCTTCATGGCGGTGGATCGATTCGACCAATTCATTCTCGTTTTGCAGCCTTTGCTTCAACAAATACGTGATCGATTCCCGTATACAGCGGACCAATTTTTCAATCCGGTGCGCTTCCAGATTTTCCACTTTAAAGTTTTTACGGAAAAACTGCGCCAGCCCGTTTACCGCTTCCCTCGCGGCATAATGCGAGGAATACGGGTGCAGTTCTGCCTGTGGGAAATCCCTCTTTATTTTTTGCGCCGTTTCTTCCACTAAGTCCGCCGCTTCCTGCTTGCTGTAAATCATGTCCATTTTGCTCATCAAAAAGTGGATTTTCAGATCCGGCACCTGTTCCTTTATTTTTAACAACACATCCGTTTCTTTGACGGTAAGCGGGTCATTCGCATTTAAAACGAACAGGAGACCGTCCGCAAAATGCAAATACTCGTATACTTTACTTCGCTGTGACCCGTTCAGGCCCGGCGTATCGAGAAAAACAAGCGCATTTTCTTTCAAAAACTGGCTCGGCCCCCGCCATTCGAGGATGGCATTCGGGTCCAGCTGCTGGCTGTCTTCTTCCGTTATAGCCGAAATCCCCCCGTCGGAAATCACCGCCAGCTCATGATGATCACCGTGGCGCGCCGCCATGACAAATTGGGTCGGCTTTTCCGGCAGGCTGTCCGCCAAGACAGATTGGATAAACGCTGTCTTCCCGCTGCCATTCATGCCGGCAACAAGAATATGCTGCACATCAAAATCAATCAGCTCCCTCGCCATCCATTTTAAGCGTGTGCTGACGGAAAGTCCATGCAATTTCGCCCATTTGATGATGGAATCCAGCAGTTCAAGCGGATATTCGAGCTGATCAATCGTTTTTTCGGCCCGGTACAAAATCGTTTCCGCATCGGCTATTTGATCCGGTTCGATGCCGGCCGAAAATAAATCGTTCCAAGCCAAAACCGCGGACGAGGCCAAAAGCGCGTGGCCGGAGTCCGTAATCCTCAGCCAATTCGTTAACAGGCCCGGCATAATCGGGGTGAGCTGTTTCAATAAATAATTGCCGCCGATCAAAGAGAGATACGTCTCCTGATAAATGGCGGAGAGCTCATGCCATGTTTCAAACGAATGGATGTCCAGCCCGGCAAACAAAACATTGAATTCGCGAAGCCATTCGAGGTAGCAGCTTTCCGTTTGATACGAACGCCAAAGCGCAGCGGCCATCTGCTCAAAATGGATTTGATCCACTTTGTATAAAACGGCCAAAACTTCACGGAAATAATCCGGCGAAATTGTTTTAGTATACCCTTTTTCAATGTACGATTTTAAAACTTCAAACCAAAACAGCGATTCGGTCCTGACCGACTCGTTTACCGCCAGTTCGACTGCATTCATCCAGTCTTCGTTTTTTTCAAAATAAGCGCGCGCTATTTTTGTAACATTTGAATAATCCGGATTCATCGCAACCGTTTGTTTAATCGTCTGCACGGCCTGTTCATGTTTTTGTTCTTCGATATAAAGCGAGATAAGCTGCAGCGCGACTTCCGTTTTCAAAATCATTGAATCGGTCTGGATGGTTTTGTAGATTTCTTCCGCCATCCCCGTAAGGCCCAACTCGAAGTAGGCATCCCCCATATTTTTCTGCGCCCACGGCTCAAAGTCGTTATGTATGCTCTCCCACTTAAAAACGGCCGCTTCATAATCTTTGTAATGGAAATACACTTCCCCCTGCGCAAAGCGGATATAGGAAAGATCGGAATTTTCCAAGGCATTTTCTTCCACAAACGCTTCCCCGAGCACTTCAAGCGGATGGCGTTCTTCGCCTTCTTTTATAAAAGTTTCATAATAAGATTTATTCACAAACTGGTCTTCTAGCTTCATGATTCCCCTCCTCATCAGCGGGCCCTGTTTTATATCTATCATATTGTATCCAGTATGTATCTATGTGTAGAATTTTGTCGTTTATCCTTATTTTAACAAAGATATGCCGGCAGAAAAATTTCAGTTCGCTATCATTTCTGATACAAAGCTGAAACATTTGGCAAGGAATTTTTAAATCCGGTTATTGCATGTAATATACAAAATCCGCAAGCCACCCGCACGGACACAGTTGCTTGCTTTTCAAGAAGGGGTCCCGCAATAATTCGTGGTGATAAAGGCCGGATTCCAAAATCCCTATACACGTTCACGATGTTGTGATGCCTCGGAAGTTCACAAATTACAGAATTCAAGCGTTTTCTATGTTATAATATTCACATTACCGATTGGAAGGAGATCAGCCATGGAACATTCAAAATTCATTGGATATGTCGGCACTTATACAAAAGGCGCCAGCGAAGGGATCTATACATTTACCCTCGATCCGGGGAAAAAACAGATTGAAAATGTAAAAGTTGCCGCGAAACTGGACAACCCGACTTATGTGAACATTACGAAAGACAACCGCAATCTTTACGCCGTTGTAAAAGAAGGTGGTCAAGGCGGCGTGGCAGCTTTTTCTGTAAACGCCGAAACGGGGGAACTGATAGAACTCAACCGGCAATTATCTGACGGCGCCTCCCCGTGTCACGTCAGCGTCGATGCGGCCAAACAAACCGTTGTCTCCGCCAACTACCATAAAGGCACGGTTTCCGCCTATACCGTGAATGATGGCGGAAGCCTGCAGCAGGCCGCTTCCGTCATCCATCATACCGGCTCCGGCCCGAACAGAGAACGCCAGGAAAAATCACATGTACATTTTACAGGCTTCACGCCGGACGAAAAATATGTTGTAGCCGTCGATTTGGGGAATGATACGGTAACGACCTATGCGCATGGCAACGGGAAATTAACCGAAGCAGCGGTCCTCTCCGTCCTCCCGGGAAGCGGCCCGCGCCATCTTGCGTTCCACCCGAACCGGAAATTTGCCTATGTGATGACGGAACTGAGCAACGAAGTCATTGCGCTGGAGTTTGACGAAGCATCCGGTACATTTAAAGAGCTGCAATATATTTCCGCAATCCCGGAAGATTTTACGGAAAACAGCCAGGGGAGCGCGATCCATCTTTCTTCCGACGGCCGCTTTGTTTATGCCGGGAACCGCGGGCATGACAGCATTGCCGTATTCGCAGTAAAAGAGGACGGCAAGCTTTCCCTCGTTGAATACACGCCGACGGAAGGAAACTGGCCGCGCGACTTTGTGCTGGATCCGACCGAACAATTTGTCGTTGCCTCGAACCAAAATTCAGGCACGCTCGTCTTATACGCGCGCGATGCCGAAACAGGGAAGTTAACTTTATTGCAAAAAGATATCCCTGTTCCGGATCCGGTTTGCGTGAAATTTTTGCATGCTTAGTCAAAAAGGTGAACGGTCGCAATGCCGTTCACCTTTTTAAGTCTATGCCATTTTTTCACAAATTCTCATCGCTTTATCATTTTTCTTTCATACGATTTTAGTTTTGCTGCATTACATTTATTACAGCGGCAAGGAATTGCAGCAAACCATATTTGGCCGGGCTTCCCCCAGAGCTCGGTCAAACCTCCTTTTATCATACCGGCCTTGTGCCGGGTTTTTATTTGCCCATTTTTTCCGCAACAGATGCCAGCTTCCCTTCCATCGTTAACGGTTTATCCCTGCGGTCGTCGATGCGGATATTGGTTTCCACCCGCATGATCCCGTGTTTGAAAGGCACCTCATGCAGTTTTTCAATGATTTCAAACAAGTCATGAATATCCCCTTCGATCAATGTGCTCATCGGGGTGAGCTGGATCTTTACCCTGTTCCTCTCTTTCTTCAGCACCTTCTCAATTTCCGCAATATAACGGCTGACGCTTGTCGACTCGGTTCCCATCGGAAAAATGGTGATGTCTGCAATAGCCAAAGCAATTCCCTCCCGACGTCTTTTTTTCCATTATAGGCGAACCGGTGGGAAATTGGAACGATACTACCCCCCCCATTAAAAATTCGCACAAATATATCTTTTCTCTTTTTTCTATAAAAAAGAAGCCATTTTTCCTTCTTCGTAATATGAATTTAATAGGATTGTAATCTTACTTTTTACCTATTTATGTTATAACAATAGTACGGAGAAGGGAGTTGTCATATGCACTTAACAAGGCGAATTGCAGTTATGGCTTTTGCCATTTTTGTTGGCACGTCACAGCTAAATGCCTATGCAGAAACAGATCAAAATTCCTTACAGAAAAAATTGGATGAAAACACGCAGATCATCCAAAAGAAAGAATCCGAAAAAAAATCCGTAGAAAGCGAAATGGAAAATTTGCAAAAAGACTGGAATGCTTTGCAATCATCCATTCAGCAAAATAAAGAAGACATCACAACAATAGAAAATAAAATCCAGTCGGCAAACGATTTGATTGAAAAGAAAAAAGAAGAAATCGTACATCTGGAAGACCAGGTTTCTGCAAGAGAAGACGTTATGAAAAAACGTCTTGTTGCCATGCAAAAAAACAACGAATACGGCTTCGTCATCGAGACATTGTTAAACGCTGATAGCTTCGGCGATTTAATCAACCGGATCAACGCCGTCACCACATTGTTAAATGCCGATTCGCAGCTTTTGGACCAGCAAAAAGCCGATCTTGAGAAAATCGAAGCGGATAAAAAGGAAATTGCAGAGCAGGAAAAAGTGCTGGAACAGGAGCAACAAAATCTTAAAAACAGTCAAATCAAGCTTCAGTCAAATTTGAAAGAAAAAGAAGTTGCACTGTCAAAGTTAAAAACAAAGTATAATAGTCTTGATAAAGAGCTGACAAAAGCCCAGCAAAACAAGTCAGACCTGAAAGCGCAAATCAGCAATCTGCAAAAAGAATTAAAAGCGCAGCAGGAAGCGGCAAAAGCAAGGGCTGAAGCGCTGGAAAAGCAGCAGCGTGAGGCGGATACCGAAAAGGTTGCTGAGGCTGAAGCTGAGAAAACTGCCCAAGCTGAAGCTAAAAAAGCGGCTCACACAAATGCACAATCTGCTGCCAAATCGAACTTCAACTCAAGTGCCAGCGCGGATCCATCATCCAGCACGCAGACTTCAGGCAAGTCATTTTATGTGACAGCCACTGCTTACAGCCACGAAGATACAAAATTGGATATTACCGCTTTAGGATACAACATCAAGAAAAACCCGAACATGAAATTGATCGCAGTGGATCCGTCGGTTATCCCGCTCGGCAGCAAAGTCTGGGTTGAAGGGTACGGCGTTGCAATCGCAGGAGATACAGGTGGGGCCATCAAAGGACACACGATTGACTTACTGATGCCAAATAAAAAAGCTTGCCTCGCATGGGGGCGGAAAACTGTAAAAGTCATTATATTGAATTAACGAAGGGGCTGTCTCAAAAGTCAATTAACTGACTTAGGGACACCCCCTTTTTTCATAAAAAGTAAAAGTTATCAGAGATTGCTGATGGAAAACCATGTAGCCCGCGTTGTCAATGATATGGTGAATCAAATCAGCGACGACTTCTTCTTCTCGTATTATAAAGGCGGAGGCCGT
>NZ_BKZR01000033.1:0-39199 GCF_008974225.1 Weizmannia acidilactici
GCCATGCCAGGTGCACCGAAAAAAGCAGCCGCGCATCAGCCTGCAGCTGCTTTTTTCATCCCTAAACCGGATACACCGGATGTTTCGGTGCGGATAAATCCTCATACTTGGAGCTGTACATCTCCAGCCGCCGCTCCAGTTCTTCCCGCAGTTCATTCCCTGGCACAACCGCATCCACCACCAATTCAGAAGCGAGCCGGTAGACATCAATATCCTGCTGGTATTCCGACCGCTTTTCAGTAATGAACGCCGCCCGTTCACTTTCCGGCAGCGCCGCGATTTTATTGGCATACACCGCATTCACCGCAGCTTCAGGGCCCATCACCGCTATCGACGCTGTCGGAAGCGCAATACAGCAGTCCGGTTCGAACGCTGGGCCTGCCATCGCATACAATCCGGCACCGTACGCTTTACGGACAATGACCGTCAATTTCGGCACGGTCGCTTCACTCATGGCAAAAATCATTTTCGCCCCATGGCGGATGATGCCGGCCCGTTCAACTTGCGTCCCGATCATAAAGCCCGGCACATCAGCCAAAAACAAGAGCGGGATACGGAAAGCGTCGCAAAGGTGGATAAACTTTGCCGCTTTATCAGCGCTGTCGTGGAAAAGCACGCCACCTTTCACCCGCGGCTGGTTGGCAATGATCCCGACAGGCCGGCCGCCAATCCGCGCCAGACAGGTAATAATTTCTGCGGCAAATCTCTTTTTGATCTCGCACATCGACCCTTCGTCAATGATCCGTGCAATCAGCTCGTACATATCAAAAGGGGTATTTTGATTTTGCGGAACCAATTCCTCGATCGTTTTTTCAAAAACGGCCGGCGCCTTCGCTTCCGTTTTCTCCGGTTTTTCGGAAAAATTGCTTGGGAAATAGGTTAAGTATTTTTGCACATAACGGATCGCTTCTTCTTCCGTTTTCACCAGAACATCGCCGCAGCCTGACACCGTGCAGTGCATTTTTGCGCCGCCCATTTGTTCCAGCGTGACCTTTTCCCCGATCACCATCTCCGCCATGCGCGGCGAACCTAAATACATGGATGCATTGCCTTCTACCATGACAACTATATCGCAAAACGCCGGAATATACGCCCCGCCGGCAGCGGATGGCCCGAACAACAGACAGATTTGCGGCACTTTTCCAGACAGGCGCACCTGGTTGTAAAAAATCCGGCCCGCCCCTCTTCTCCCTGGAAACATTTCAATTTGGTCAGTAATCCGCGCCCCGGCGGAATCAACAAGATACAGGATCGGGCAGCGCAGTTTTTCGGCCGTTTCCTGAATGCGGATGATTTTTTCAACCGTCCGCCAGCCCCACGACCCGGCTTTTACTGTAGAATCATTTGCCATCACGCAGACGGTACGGCCACCGATTTTTCCTATTCCTGTCACCACGCCATCCGCCGGCAGATCCCCGGCGAGCACATTGGCAAAAAGCCCGTCCTCAGCCGCAAGCCCTTCATCCAAAAGCAGTTCCAGCCTTTTACGGACAAACAATTTGCCCTGCTCCCGGTCTTTTTGGTGGTATTTTTCTTTGCCGCCCTGTAAAATCTCCGCTTTTTTACTTGCATAATCCATTGCATTACCTCCCTTTGTACACCGGCGCGCGCATTTCCGCGAATGCACGCAACCCTTCGAGCCGGTCTTCTGTCGGAATCAGCGCGCTGTAGGCGAGTTCCTCTATTTTTAAGCCTGTTTCAAGATTCGTCTCGGCACCCCGGTTGATCGCCGTTTTTGCCTGCACGAGCGCGAGCGGCCCGTTCTTTACCATCGCGCCGGCCAGTTCACACGCTTTTTCCATCACTTGCTCGCGCGGCACGGCGTATTCAAGCAGGCCGATCGCTTCCGCTTCTTCCGCGGAAACCCGCCGGGCCGTGTAAATCAATTCCTTCGCCTTCCCCATGCCGACGAGCCGCGGCAGCCGCTGTGTACCGCCCGCCCCCGGTATAATGGCAAGCGAAGTTTCGGTCAACCCGTATTTTGCTTCAAGGGCGCCGATGCGGAGATCGCAAGCCAGCGCTAATTCAAGCCCACCACCAAATGTCGAACCGTTTAAAGCGGCAATGACCGGCTGCGGCAGCCCGGCCACTTCATTAACCACTTTGCCGATCTGCCGGACTGCCTGTAAAACTTCTTCCTCTTTCATTCCTCTCCGCTCTTTTAAATCGGCGCCCGCACAAAAAACTTTTTCTCCAGAGCCGGTCAGGATCACAACGCGGATGCTCCGGTCTTTCTTCAAGTTCTCCAATACCTCATCCAAATCAAAAAGCATCTCTTTCGACAATGCATTTGCGGCCTGCGGGCGGTTCAGCGTAATGACCGCAAGCCCGCCCGCGCGTTTTTCCAATAAAACGGTTCCTGTCATGCTCCTCCCTCCGAACGATAAATTTCCATCTGCTTACTTTTGAGCGGCTTGCCGAGAACGCCTTCGATCTGTTTCGCCGCCTCGAGCGTTTTATGAAAATCGATGCCGGTTTTGATCCCCATTTGATGAAACAAATACAGCAGATCTTCAGTCGCGGCATTGCCGGATGCCCCTTTCGCATACGGGCAGCCGCCGAGCCCGCCGGCCGCGCTGTCAAAAACGGTGATCCCCATTTCAAGCGATTTTACGACATTGGCGAGGGCCGTTCCCCTCGTATCATGGAAATGCATCGCAAGTTTCCCTGCATCAAAATGCGGGAGCAATTCGTCGAGCAGCCGATCAACGTCGGCCGGCACGCTGGCACCGATTGTATCCCCGAGCGATACTTCATCCACGCCCATTGCAAACAGCCGGTCCGCTACCTCCCTCACCTGCTTCGGTGAAACCGGTCCGGCATACGGACAGGCAATGACAGTCGAGATGTAGCCCCTCACCGTTTTTCCGGCTGATTTGGCTTCCTTCACAACTTTTTCCAAAACCGGATACGTCTCCGCGATCGATTTATTGATATTGCGAAGGTTATGGGCTTCGCTAGCCGAGAGAAAAACGCTCACTTCATCGACATCCGATTTTAGCGCGCGTTCGAGACCCCTCATGTTCGGAACGAGGGCGGCATATGTTACACCAGGCTTCCGTTTGATTTTTTCGAGCACCGTGCCGGCATCGGCCAGCTGGGGGATCCATTTCGGGTGCACGAAAGAACTCGCTTCGATATAAGTAAGGCCCGTTTCCGACAGCGAATTGATCCACGCAATCTTATCTTCTGTCGCCACCACCGTTTTTTCGTTTTGCAGCCCGTCGCGCGGACCGACTTCTTTGACGATCACTTTTTCAGGCAGTTTCACAACCCCACCCCCTTACGCCAATTCGACCAATACATCGGAGTCGTTGACAAAATCCCCTTCCTGTACATGGACTTTCACAACTGTCCCGTCTTCTTCCGCCGCAATCGGGATTTCCATTTTCATCGACTCCAGGATGACAACATCGTCCCCTTCCTTCACTTGGTCGCCTTCTTTAACGAGCACTTTCCAGATACTTCCAGCCATGCTTGCGGTGATTTCCATATGGTTCTCCTCCTAATTTAAAAAATCGTCCACAAAATGGGTTGTTGTATATCCTTTTAAAAACTGTTCATGACTGACCGTTTCAATCAGCATCGGGATATTTGTTTTGATTCCTTCAATTTGATAGTTTTCAAGCGCGGACCTGATCCTTTCGCATGCTTCTTTTCGCGTCCTGCCCCAGGCGATAAGTTTTGCAATCATCGGGTCGTAAAATGGGGGTACCTCTGAACCCGCTTCAACGGCGCATTCGTTTCGAATCTCGTCCCCTTCCGGCAGCCGCAAAGCGGTAATTTTTCCGGGCGATGGAAAAAACGATTCCGGATCTTCGGCATAGATGCGCACTTCAATCGCGTGCCCGTTTCGCTTAAGCATTTCCCTCGTGATGCCCAGGCGCGCGCCGGAAGCTATCTTCAGCTGTTCCTCCACAATGTCCAGCCCTGTAATTTCTTCCGTCACCGGATGCTCGACCTGCAGCCGCGTATTCATTTCAAGAAAATAAAAGTTTTGATCCCGATCGACGATAAATTCAATCGTTCCGACGTTCGTATAGCCGATATGTTTTGCCGCCTGCACCGCTGCTTCGAGCATTTTTTGCCGGGTTGCTTCACTGATAAAAGGCGATGGTGCTTCTTCGACGACTTTCTGGTGCCGGCGCTGGATCGAACATTCCCGTTCCCAAAGCGGCACGATATTTTCGTACTGGTCTGCTAAAATTTGAACTTCTATATGGTGCGGCTCTTCAATATATTTTTCAATAAACATCGTGCCGTCCCCGAAAAACATTTCCGCCCGCTTTTTGTTGCCGGCAAAAGCTTTTCGCAGTTCGGCTTCCGACCGGACGAACTCCATGCCGATCCCGCCCCCGCCCGCGGAAGCTTTTAACATCACCGGATAGCCGATTCCTTGTGCTGCCTGCACCGCCGCTTCTTCATCTGCAAGCGGGGCATCAACGCCTTCTATGATCGGAACGCCGGCTGCTTTCATCGTCCGGCGCGCTTCAATTTTGCTGCCCATTGCCGCGACAATTTCAGGGGGAGGGCCGATAAAAACAAGTCCTGCTTCAATGCATTTTTTTGCAAAGGCCGCATTCTCCGATAAAAGCCCGTAACCGGGGTGGACCGCTTCCGCCCCGCTCTCTTTTGCCGCTTGTATGATCGCATCGGCGTTTAAATAGCTTTGGTTGACAGGCGGCTTGCCGATGCAGTACGCTTCATCCGCCTCGCGCACAAACAGAGACCCTGCGTCCGCTTCCGAGTAAACTGCAACAGATTGGACACCGAGCTTTTTGCAGGTACGGATCACACGCCGCGCAATCTCACCCCGATTGGCAATGAGGATTTTTTTGAACAATTGGCACCGCTCCTTTCCTGGTTATTCATTTTTCCTATCAATCTAGCATCCAAGTTGGCGCGCAATCACAAGCCGCTGAATTTCGGATGTACCTTCGCCGATTTCCATCAACTTGATGTCACGGAGGTGGCGCTCAACATCATATTCGCGCATATACCCGGACCCACCGTGGATCTGGATCGCCTGGTTGCAGGCGCGAAATCCCATTTCGGACGCAAAAAGTTTTGCGTAGGCGGCTTCTTTGCTGAACGGTTTTCCCTGGTCTTTCAACCATGCCGCCTTATACACGGCATTGCGGGCAAGCTCGATTTCCATCGCCATATCGGCAAGCTTAAACTGAATTGCCTGGAATTTTGAAATCGCCTGCCCGAACTGCTTCCGTACTTTTGCGTACTGGAACGCTTTTTCAAACGCAGCCTGGGCGATGCCGACCGATAAGGCCGCGATCGAAATGCGCCCACCGTCCAGCGTATACAAAAACTGGCTGAAGCCTTTTTTCTCATCGCCGAGTAAGTTTTCCACCGGGACGCGGACGTTTTCAAACACGATCTGGCATGTATTCGACCCGCGTACGCCCATTTTGTCGTACGGGCTTGTAATCGTGACGCCCGGGGCATCGGTCGGCACGATGATCGCGGAGATGATATTGCGGCCGTTTTCTCTTGTTCCGGTCACGGCCGTCACAATCACCTGACGGGCATACTGGGCGTTTGTAATCCAGCATTTTTCCCCGTTGATCACCCATTCATCGCCGTTGAGTATCGCTTTTGTCCGTGTGCCGCCCGCATCCGACCCGGCATTCGGTTCCGTCAGCCCGAAAGCGCCGAGCGTTTCGCCTTTTGCCATCGGGACGAGCCACTTTTGCTTCTGTTCTTCAGTGCCGAAATAATAAATCGGGCTTGCGCCGAGGCTGATGTTCGCGGCATAACTGAGTCCCGTACCGCCGCATGCCTTTCCGATTTCTTCAACAGCGATGCAATATGAAATCGTGTCCCCTCCCGCGCCGCCGTATTTTTCCGGAAAAGGGATGCCGAGAAGCCCGAGTTTTCCGAGCTTATCAAATGTTTCGATCCGCATTTTTCCAGTTTCATCCACTTCCCGTGCATACGGCTTGATCTCTTTCTCGGCAAAATTCCGAACCATTTCCTGCAGCATTTTCTGTTCTTTGGACAGTTCGAAATCCATGTTTCTCCTCCTTAGAAAAGGATTTGCGATACATTAATTTCAAATTAATAAAGGGGCATCTCCTCTTTTGTTTTGCTGATTTCTCATACCTTTCCGCCGATTTTTTTAGCATTTCCGCCGATTTCTTGGAGATGCTCGCCGTTTTTTCAACGTTTTCGCTGATTTTGTAAAATCAGATGTCGTTCACTCATACGTGGCACAAATTTGATTTATGTTCCGCTCCGCCGCTGCAAATGTTTATTTTTTCAAACCTTGCTCCGCCACCAGTTTTTCAATCCGCTCGACTGTTGCCGGATCCTCAAGGCCGGTCATGTCGCCCACCGCAGCCCCTTTCACAACAATTTCTTTTAACAGGCGGCGCATGATTTTTCCGCTTACCGTCTTGGGCAAAGTGTCCGTAAACAAGATTGCTTTCGGCTCGGCAATTTTTCCGATTTGCTCGACAATGCAAGCCTTGATCGCTCCCCTTAGTTCATCGCTGTCTTCCATGCCGTCGCTCAGGCGCACAAAGCAGACCGGCACTTCACCCTTGATTTCATCGGGAATACCGATGACAGCGGCTTCAGAAACCCCCGGGACTTCGAGCACTGCGCTTTCCATTTCCATCGTGCTCAGGCGATGGCCAGCGACATTGAAAGCATCATCTGACCTACCGGTGACCCAAACATAGCCGTCTTCATCGATCATCGCGAGGTCACTCGCATAATAGCATCCTTCCACCTGACTGAAATAGGAACTCAAGTAGCGCTCCGGCTCTTTCCAAAGCGTCCGGCACAGCATCGGAAAAGGCTTTTTAATGACGAGGTTCCCAAGACTCCCCGGCGGCACCGGTTTCCCTTCCTGATCCACCACATCAACCGCTGCGCCTAAAAACGGCCTGCCCGCTGATCCCGGTTTCATCGGCGTCAGCCACGCGGCACCGGCAAGCGGCGATCCGGCTGTTTCCGTCTGCCCCCAAGTATTATTTACACAAATCTTTTTCTTCCCGAGCACTTCATACGTCCACTGCCATGTTTCGGCATCAAACGGCTCACCGACAAGTGAAACAACATCCAGACAGGATAGATCATATTTTTCAAGCGACTTTTCGCCCATGCTTTTTAACATTCTCAGCGCGGTCGGTGCGGTGAATAGTTTATTGACCCGGTACTTTTCAATGATCTTGTAAAACCTGTCTTTTTCCGGGTAATCAATTGCCCCTTCGTAAATGACCGTTGTCACACCATTTGCGAGCGTGCCGGCAATGCCCCAAATATGCATCGTCAACCAGCCGATATCTGCCGAGCACCAAAGGACATCGTCATCATGGTGGTCCATATGGTATTTTGCATAAATGTAGTTTTGCACGACAAACGCCATCCCGGAGTGGACAACGCCTTTTGGTTTTCCGGTTGTGCCGCTCGTATAAAACACAATTCCGTACTCGTTCGCTTCCAGCCTTTCCGGTTCGCAAACGATACCTGCTTTCTTCGTTTCCTCATGCCACCAATAGTCGCGTCCTGCCTGCATCTCCACATCAAGCCCGAGCCGGTTCACGACCACGACCGCCTCAATGGATGAAATATCCGGGATAACATGGTCGACTTTTTCCTTTAAATAAATCTTTTTCCCCCTTCGCTCAGTCGCGTCCGCGGTGACAATGACTTTTGGTTCAAAATTGATGAGCCGGTCTTTCAGCGATTTTTCCGAATAACCGGAAAAAATTGTGTTGTACACTGCACCGATCCGGAAGCAGGCAAGAACGGCAATGACCGCTTCCGCCAAATTCGGGAGAAAAATTGCCACGCAGTCGCCTTTTTTCACGCCAAATGAGCGCAACACATTGGCAAACCGGTTCACTTCGGCGAGCAGCATGCTGTACGTGTAAAAATTCGAATCGCCGTTTTCCCCTTCCCAAATTAGCGCTGTCCGGTTGCCGGCCCCTTTTTCAATATGGCGGTCAAGCAAATTCACACACGGATTGCTAATGCCGCCTTCAAAAAAGCGGAACCCGGGCAGGCTGCCGGTCATCGTTTTTTTCCACGGCTCATACCAAACAAGTTTTCGGGCAACGCGACCCCAAAACTCGGCGGGATCCGCCTGGGACAGCCGAAGCAGTTCCTGGAACGCTTCGCTGCTTCCGGTATCCGTTGACCGCACTTTTTCTTCACTTGGATAAACAAGTTTGCTTTTGGCAATGCCGCTTTGGTCCATAGGCATGCTCCTTTCCTAATTATTGGTCCAGAAAACGCGGATTCCGTTTTTCGATAAATGCCTGCAACCCTTCACGCACGTTTTTTGTCTCAAAAACTTTCCCAAAATATTCGGCTTCCGTGACTAGACCTTCATCCATCGTTTGTTCATATCCCTCTTCCACGGCTCGCTTGGCATACATTAAAATCGGGAACGAGAACTTGCAAATCTCCCGTGCCAGTTCGAGTGCTTTTTCAAGCGATTTTCCTTTCGGCACAACATGATTCACCATGCCGATTTCTTTCGCTTCTGCGGCTATTAAAGGCTTGCCGGTAAAAATCATTTCTTTTGCTTTCGCTTTGCCGATAAGCCACGGCAGCCTTTGCATCCCACCTGAACCCGGAATGATGCCGAGCGTCACTTCGGACAGCCCGAGCTTCACCTGCTCCTCCGCGATCAAAATGTCGCAGCATAAAGCCAGTTCCAGCCCACCCCCGAGCGCTGGCCCGTTGATCGCGGCGATGGTCGGAACAGAAAACGTTTCAATTTTCCGGAGCGGCGCCTGCAGCCAGCGCGATTTTTCCTTGGCGTAATCTGCTCCTTTTCCGATCCACTCTGGAAATTCTTTGATGTTCCCGCCCGCCATGAACGCCCGCACACCGGCTCCGGTGACGATCACCACTTTCACATCCGGATCATTTTTTACTTCGTCCGCAGTTTGGCTTAACGCTTCGACGACCGCCTTGCTGTATATATTGACAGGCGGATTGTCGATCGTGATCATGGCAATTTGGCCTTGTTTTTCCAAGGAGACAACTGGCAAATGGATTCCTCCTTTCATCCCGCGCCGAACTGTTCACGAAGTTTAAATTTCTGCACTTTACCGGACGGCGTGCGCGGAATTTCATCGGCAAAAATCACTTTGCGCGTTTTTTTATAGCTGGAAAGATACTGTCTGCAATATTCGACCACTTCTTCCTCTGTCAGCTGCATACTCTCTTTTTTTCACAATGACAGCGCAAACCGCTTCAATATATTTCGGGTCAGGGATGCCGATTACGGCTACTTCTTTAACTGCCTCATGCCGGTAAAGGACATCTTCAATTTCCGTTGCATAAATATTCCCGCCTCCGCTTCGGATCATATCTTTCTTTCTGCCAGCGACGGTTAAATACCCTTGCGCATCGACACCTCCCAGATCCCCCGTTTTGCACCAGCCGTCTGTCTGTAAAAGTTTCCATTGTTGCTTCAGGCTTTTTCCAATACCCTTCCGAAACAGCCGGGCTTTTGATGAGGATTTCTCCAACTTTACCTGCAGGAAGGGGGCTTCCATCTTCATCAACAATTTGAATCACCGTCAGCGGCATCGGCTTTCCAACCGTTCCGCCTTTTTTACCGGCATCTTGCGGGTCCAATGAAGCGGCAATCGGCTGCCCCTCGGTAAGGCCGTATACCTGGACGACACCGATATGTGGAAAAATTTCTTTGATTCGTTCCAGGGTTCACGGCATCAGAGGATCGCCGCCGGTATAAATCGTTTTCAAATCCTCCAGCCGGTATGTTTTCAGTTCAGACAGATGCAGCATTTCATAAATCATGAACGGAAACAAAAAACAGCGGGTCACTTTTTTTTTTCAAAGACGGAGAGAACTCTTTGAATCTCGAAGTTTTTGCTTTTTGTAATAATCACTGTGCCGCCCCTCATGAGAACCGGAAGGGCAACGTCTTCCATCGCACCAACATGATAGAGCGGGCCCGTCGTCATGGCTGTTTCTTTTCCGGAAAAATTCCACTTTAAAACCTGGATGGCCGAAAACCAGAAAGTCGTGTTATGCGTCCAAATTGCACCCTTTGGCCGCCCGGTCGTACCGGATGTATACATCATCATGACAGGATCATTTAAATAAATGGATGCCACGCCCGGTTCGTCCTGCGACCCTTCCCCGAGTATGCTGAACGGTGCAGCCCAGTCCGGCACTTCTGTTTTTTCATCCGCGAGGCAGAAGTAATGTTCAACCGGAATTTCTTTTCTAACCTGGGCGATACGTTCAGCCAGCCCGGCATGAAAACATAAAATTTTTGTTTCGAAATCGTTTAATGCGTAGGCCAGTTCGGTGCTGGACAGGAGGAAATTCAACCGGACTGCGATCGCTCCGATTTTTGCTGCCGCAAAATAAAGGCCGAAATATTCAAGGCAGTTAATAGAGCAGGATCCCGACACGGTCCCCTTTCCGGACGCCGAGGCGGATCAGCTGGTTGGCGTAAGCATTTGAGATGCTGTGCAGTTTTCGAAATGTCCATGCTCTCCCCGCTTCTTCCCTGATAGCAGTTTTTCCGGAAACGGCCGGGTTTGGATCATCTGCAATGTTCTTGATCATCCAGCCAACGTGCAACCATATTCCCCCTCCCCAAATCTTTGACGCCAAAGCAAAATTGAAAAATGCTTGGCAAGCGGTCAGTACGTTTTGGAAAAGGCCTGTTTTTTAGAACCCCCTCTTTTTCATTTTATGATTGGAAAAGGTGCTTTATGGCATAAAAATAGATCCGGGAATTCAGAAAATCGTTCTGAATTCCCGGATCTATTTTGGAACTTCAATTGGAGCTTTTCGTCCCATTCCGTCGACCTTGCATTCCAAAACCCGTATTTTTTATCCCTGAACACCGTTCGATACGGGAACAGAAACACCCAGCAGAGATACGGGCTTCCGCCGAAAGATCCTCACCTATTTTTTATACTCACTATTCAATATCCGGTTTCTGCTCTACTATACAAAGTTTTTTCCCATCTTCCATTTGTGCGAGATAAATATGTATCGGATTTTTTCCGGCTAAAATCAATGTTGGAGAAAAATTTTCAGCTTTCCGGTAAAAAGCCATGCCGCCAAAATAATCTTCAAAATAGTCAGCGAGAACCAATACGCCGTTAACATAAACTTTATCCTTATCCATTTCAAAATCTATATGCGGTACAGCAGGTATGATTTCATCGTTTACGTGGTTCTCCCAAGGCTGAGTTAATACCGCCGGCATGGCAGGTAAATTCTTCCGTTATCTCAGGTGCCCCATCAATGTTGAAATAAATTTTGTTGTTCCCGCTCTTTGCAAGCGCTAGAGGCATTCCCTTGTACAATACAATTTTATCCGGATAGGAAGCTGCATTAAAGAAATAAAACCCTTTCTCATCTTTTTCATTAAAACTAATCCGGTAAGAATCCAGCCACGCAAATATTTCAGGTAAATCGAAATGCTTTGGAAATAAATGCGGCACCTTGACTGTGTTTGCCTTGGATTCCAGTAACCAGACAAATATATCATCCAACCCGATTATATTGTTGAAAATCACGATATTTCCTTTCATAATGGTCCATTAAACAGTACTTATAATAAATCATCATACTCCCTTAAATGATCCTCATTGATTCTTTCCTTTACGACACAAATCGGCATTATTAATCATTTTTAATGTCCCATCTCCCTTAATATTTTTTATAATGGATTTTTCTAATAGGTCTACTATATAAAATTTTTACTAAATAGAAAAAGGCCACCCTTCTAATTTTGAGCAGCCTTACTAAAGTTGGAACCATCAATTTTTCTCTTCAAAAACCTTCCTGATCCGCTCGACCGCCCAGTCGAGTTCCTCTTCCGTAATTACTAGCGGCGGCGCGAAACGGATGACATTTTCATGCGTTTCTTTGCACAACAAACCTTCTTCTTTCAGCGCTTCACAGAACGGGCGTGCCGGTTCCGTTAGTTCAATGCCGATAAAAAGGCCGCGGCCGCGGATTTCTTTGACTGACGGATGTTTGATACCGCGGAGCTTTTCCAGCAGATCGTTTCCGAGTTTCAAAGAACGCTCCACCAGTTTTTCTTCTTCAATCACTTCAAGGCTTGCCAGCGAAACGGCGCAAGCAAGCGGATTGCCCCCGAATGTTGAACCGTGAGAACCCGGATTGAACACGCCCAAAATGTCTTTGTTTGCAGCAACGCATGAAATTGGCATGACACCGCCGCCAAGCGCTTTTCCGAGAATGAACACATCCGGTGTGACATCCTCCCATTCCACCGCAAACAACTTTCCGGTCCGGCCGAGGCCTGTTTGCACTTCATCGGCCATCAGCAGGACCCGATTTTCCCGGCAAATTTTCTCCGCCTCTTTCAAAAACCCTTGCGGTGGAATCCTGATGCCCGCTTCGCCTTGAATCGGCTCGACAAGGAATGCGGCCGTATTCGGGGTAATCGCTGCTCTTAAAGCTTCTACATCACCGTACGGAATAAGTTTGATGCCTCCAATCATCGGCCCAAAACCACGTTTATACTCTTCTTCCGACGATAGCGACACCGCGAGCAGCGTGCGGCCGTGGAAGTTGCCGGTGCAGGCGATGATTTCCGCCTTGTTGTCAGGCACACCTTTCACATCGTATGCCCAACGGCGTGCAGCTTTAACTGCCGTTTCAACCGCTTCCGCCCCGGTATTCATCGGCAGGACCATATCTTTTTTCGTCAATTGACAAACTTTTTCGTACCATTCGCCAAGCTTGTCGTTGTAAAAGGCACGCGAAGTCAGCGTCACACGATCCGCCTGGTCTTTGAGCGCCTGGATGATTTTTGGATGCCGGTGCCCCTGGTTCAGTGCCGAGTACGCACTCAGCATATCCATATAGCGGCGGCCGTCGACATCTTTTACCCACACCCCTTCCGCTTCTGCAATGACGACCGGAAGCGGCTGGTAATTATGCGCGCCGTACTGTTCCGTTTTTTCAATGAGCTTTTTTGTATGATTCTCTACATGTTCCATTGTTCTTCCCCCTTCTTGCACAGTATTTCTCTATTCTTTTATACGCAAAATTCATGCCAATATGAAAAAGCGTTTAACTACCTGTTTCTCCCCTGCTTATGTAAAAAATTTTGCATCCAGCCGCAAAATTTTTTAAACTTTTCATAAAGGAACGCGGAGGGTGAAAAATGAAAGATAAAGAGGCTTTTATGTTTGCGCTGTACGAAAAAATTATGAATCTTGTCGATGTCGGCATCCATGCGGTCGATGAAGAAGGCCGCACCATTATCTATAATCAAAAAATGCGGGAAATCGAAGCGATGGAAATCCGCGAAGTGCTGCACAAAAAATTGACAGACGTGTTCCAATTCCACGGCAGCGAAGAAAGCACGCTGCTTCAGGCACTCCAAAGTGGGAAAGATAGCCACCGCGTGAAGCAAACCTACTTTAACAACAAAGGCCGGGAAATTACATCCGTCAATCATACTTATCCGTTTCTTTACAATGGAAAAGTCAAGGGTGCCGTGGAGATCGCGCAGGACATTACGAAAATCGACCGACTCATCCGCCGGAACCATGAACCCAATACTGGCTATACATTTGGCCATATTATCGGAAAAAGCAAAGCCATTTTGGAAGTCATCGAGTTTTCGAAGCGCGCCGCCCGCACTTCCTCCTATGTGCTGATTATCGGCGAAACGGGGACAGGCAAAGAGCTGTTTGCGCAAAGCATCCACAATGAAAGCGAAAGAAGCCGCGGGCCGTTTATTACGCAAAACTGTGCCGCACTTCCTGATAATCTAATCGAAAGTATTTTATTCGGGACAAAAAAAGGTGCTTTTACAGGGGCTGTCGACCGCGCAGGGCTGTTCGAGCAGGCGGACGGGGGCACGCTTCTGTTAGATGAAATCAATGCGTTAAATATCCATCTGCAGGCAAAACTTTTACGGGTGCTGCAGGAGAAAAAAGTGAAACGGATCGGCGGGACAAAGGAAAAACCAGTCGAAGTGCGCGTCATTGCAACGATGAACGAAACGCCGTATGAAGCGATCACAAACCGGCACCTGCGCAAAGACTTGTATTACCGACTCGGCGTCGTGACGCTGTTTATACCGCCTCTAAGGGATAGGGTGGAAGATCTGCCGCTTCTTACGGACCATTTTATTCAGAAATACAATAACCTTTTTCAAATGAATGTAAAAGGCGTAAAACCGGAAGTGCTCACATTTTTCCGGTCATACCGCTGGCCGGGCAATATCCGGGAGCTAGAGCATATGATCGAAGCCGCGATGAATGTCATGTTTGAGGAGGAATGGATTGATTTTCACCACTTGCCAACGCAGTACCGGCACCAGAACGGGACACCTGATGCGAATTTTACACAGCCCCTTTTAAAAGACCGGCTACTTGAATTTGAGAAACATTGCATTATAGAAGCACTGGAGGCGAACGGCTCTAATATTTCGAAGGCGGCGGAACAGCTGGGGCTGAGCCGGCAAAGCCTGCAATACCGGATGAAACGGCTTGGGATTAAACCTTTCTGAATTTTTCCAGTCCCGGACCTGCAAAATTTTTTTGCATTTTACCAGGTGCTGTTTTCCGGGAAAAACAGTACCTTTATTTAAAATATCTGTTTGGCATGAAAATTGCAAAAATCCCGATGCGAGTATACTCTATTATTGGTAGAAAATACTTCAATTCTTTTGTAAGCGTTTTATAAATATGGACGAAGGGAGCGAAGGGGACAATGGATTTGGAGAAGCAAGAAATTCATTTTCCAAAGCCGCATCAAAGAACGCTGCGCAAGGGACTAAAAGCACGCCATTTAACAATGATTTCGATTGGGGGTGCGATCGGAACCGGCCTTTTCCTCGGGAGCGGGGCGGCGATCCACTTGGCCGGCCCGGGTGGTGCACTGCTGGCGTATGTTTTGGTCGGCACCATGGTGTATTTTGTGATGACAAGCTTGGGTGAAATGTCCGCCTATATGCCGACAAGTGGCGCATTCAGCACGTACGGGACAAAATTCGTCGATCCGGCTTTCGGCTTTGCACTCGGCTGGACGTACTGGTTTAACTGGGCAATGACGATCGCGGCGGAGTTAACGGCTTCGATTATGATCATGAAATTTTGGTTCCCGCACAGCCCATCGCTGTTGTGGAGCATGACCTTTTTTGTGCTGATTTTTATGCTCAATTATTTGTCTGTCAGGGGTTATGGTGAAGGAGAATACTGGTTTTCATTTATAAAAGTCGCTGCAATTATTCTTTTTATTGTGGTCGGGTTATTGATGATTTTTGGCATCATGGGCGGGGAAGCAGTCGGCCTGAAAAACTTCACGGTGGAAAAAGCACCGTTTCCGGGAGGATTTCTCGGCACCTTTCTCGTATTCATCGCTGCCGGTTTTTCGTTTCAGGGTACTGAAATTGTCGGCGTGGCCGCGGGTGAAAGCGAAGATCCGGCCAAAAACGTTCCGAAAGCCATCAAAAGCGTTTTCTGGAGAATTCTTTTATTCTATGTGCTCGCAATCTTGGTGATCGGGCTGCTTGTTCCGTATACAAACGAAAACCTGCAAAGCGAAAACGTCATGGTCAGCCCATTCACGCTTGTTTTTAAAAAAGCCGGGCTTTCGTTTGCGGCATCGCTCATGAACGCTGTTATTTTGGCAGCTGTATTGTCGGCCGGCAATTCAAGTCTATATGCCTCGACCCGGATGCTGTACGCGATGGCGAAAGAAGGCCAGGCCCCGCGCATTTTTGCAAAGCTAGACAAGCGGGGCGTCCCGGTGCCGGCCATGGTTTTAACGGCTGTTGTCGGCATGCTTGCGTTCTTTTCTTCGATTTTCGGCGACGGCATCGTGTACGTCTGGCTCATGAATTCCATCGGCATCACCGGCTTTATTTTCTGGCTTGGCATCTCCGTCAGCCATTACCGGTTCCGTAAAGCTTTTCTTGCACAGGGGCACTCGCTGGATGAGCTCCCATACAGGGCGAAATGGTATCCGTTCGGGCCGATATTTGCCATCGCCGTCTGCCTGATCGTCACGCTCGCCCAGGATTACCAGGCATTTCTTGCCACACATATCGACTGGGGAAATGTCATCGCCGCCTACCTTGGCATCCCTTTTTTCCTCGCCCTATGGCTTGGGTATAAAATTGTAAGAAAAACAAAAGTCGTTCCACTCGAAGAACATCATTTTAATATGATTGCCGATCCGAATGATTGAATGTTTGGAAAAAAACCGGAGAGATGAAGTATCCCCCTAAGCTGGTTTTTAGTCCAACTTAGGGAGGACACTTCAAGGCCCGGGTTTTTTAATAGGTAATTGCCAAGCTTTCTTAAAATCACTGTTGCAAAAAAGAGATTCCTAACTTTTATTAAAACCATTCGATCTCTCTTGCTCCGCTAATAGTTCTGAGCACCAGATACACTATTCCCGCTTTCTCACACCGTCCATCACAAACCGCACGATAGTTTCAATTTCCGCTTCTTCATCCGCCGTTCCGTTCAGCATCAGGACAAATTTGGAAACAAACAATCCGGCAATACAGGTAACGACCAGCTTTGCAATGTCCTCAGCTGGTCGGGAAACCAGTTCCCCCCGTTCCTGGAAAACGCGGATCACCTGTATCAGCCGGCCCCCTATATTTTCCACAAAATAAGGAAGAAGCTCGTTCCGGATTTCTTCATTATATAAAAACTCTTTCACCACAATTTGAAAAATTTCTTTGTTTTCCTTTACAAAGTTTAACCGGTCCCGGACCAGTTCCCGCAAAAAATCCTCAAAAAAGAAAACATCATGCGACATTAACTCTGTAAAAAGCTCCTCTGCCATCGAAGGAATCGACGCTTTCAAAAAAGGAACAATCACGGCCACCAGTAAATTGTCTTTTGTGCCGAAATGCCGGAAAATCGTGCCTTCCGCAACGCCGGCCGCTTTTGCGATTTCACTTGTCGGCGTATTGGAGTACCCTTTCTCCGCAAACAAAGCAACCGCTGTCTCCATAATTTTTTGCTTTTTATCCGTCAGCTTTAGAGCCGGTTTCGCTTGTGCTTTCATCGCTTCCAACAAATTGTATTTCGACAATGCCGTCCACCCCCTTACAACGCGCGGTACCGCCTTAAAGCGAGTATATTAAGAATGATAAAAATAACCGCAAAAACAGCCAAAGCAAGCAGGTCTTTCCAAACATCGCCGAGGCCCAATCCCTCATACATCACGCGTTTCAAAGCATCGGCGCCGTAATAAATAGGCATCACTTTCGCCAGTTCCTGCAGCCAATCAGCCATCCCCTTTAAAGGAATGATGCCCGAGAAAAAGACTTGCGGAACAACAACGATCGGGATAAACTGCATCATTTGAAACTCGGATGCCGCGAAAGACGATAACAATATACCAAGGGAGAGCGCGACCAATGCAAGCATTAAATTAATCAGCACGACATGCCAAAGCGATCCGGCGAGCACCATATCCAAAACATTCACCGAATACAACACGACAATGACCGTTTGAATGATGGCAAAAATCCCAAAACCGGCCAAATATGCCATGACGATCTCACCCCGTTTCACCGGCGTTGCCATCAAGCGGTTAAGGGTTCCTGATGTCCGCTCTTTCAAAAGCCCGATACCCGAGATTAAAAAGACAAAGAAGAATACAAAGAAACCGACAAGGATCGGGCTCAACACATCAAAAAACACGGTATCGCTGCTGCCGTATACATATTTTGTCGAAACATTCGGTTTAGCCATCTTCACTTTTACCGGTGCTGGCAAATTTTGTTTCGTTTTTTGCACCTGTTCTTCTAATTGCTGCACTTTTACAATGGCCGGCGACTGCGCGGGAGTTTGTTTCATTAAAATCTGTTGTGCCTGATTTTGCAGGGCAATGATTTTCTGCGCGCCTTGTATCGTTTGCGCCTCCGCTTTGATTTGTTTTGCCAGTTGCTGCTGCGTTCCCGCCGCGATTGCCTGTTTTACTTTCATCTGCAGCGATTTCGCGGAAGTCGGGTCGCTGTTTTGCAAAGTGAGGATGTACGCTCCATCTTTTTTCTGAAGCAAGCCGTCCAGATTGTAGCCAAGCACCGTTTTTTCCGGATGTTTTACAGTACTATAGTGTTTGACGTTAATATCCGCTTTATCCAGCACCTTCACAAGGCTTTTGTCCACATGGCTGACGCCAAGTTTCGGGTCGGTCGTATTGCCGCTAAAGAAAAAATACATGAGCGTCAAAATCAAAAGCGGCGCGACAAACAACAAGGCGAGCGTCCGCTTATCGCGCAGCATTTCAAGCAAAATCCTTTTGATCAAAGCAGCCGTCCTCATTTCGTTTCCCTCCCCGCTTTCAGGAATACTTCATTTAAATCTTCCGCATTGTACATCTCTTTTAAAGCTTGCGGCGAGCCGCCCGCCAAAATTTTCCCTTCCCGGATCATCGCAACCGTGTCGCATTTTTCCGCCTCATCCATGACATGCGTCGTAACAATGATCGTTTTGCCTTCTTCATTTTTTAGCCTGAGCAATTCATTCCAGATGCTGAACCTCAGTTCCGGGTCAATACCGACGGTCGGTTCATCCAAAATGAGGATTTCCGGGTCCTGGATAAGCGCGATCGCCAGCGACAGCCGCCGTTTCATCCCGCCGGAATAAGCAGATACTTTTTTATTCAGGTCATCCTGCAAATTCACAAGCCCCGCCGCATATGCGATCCGTTCATTCCGTTCCGCATTTCCCATTTTATAAAGCGATGCGAAAAATTTCAGATTTTCTTTCCCGGTCAGCTGCATATACAGCGCATCCGACTGCGCCATATAGCCGATTTTCTGCAGTATGCCGAGATCCGGCATTTTTTGGCCGAGCACATGAATCTCTCCGGAATCCGGTTTTTCCATGCCGACAATCATGTTCACCAGTGTCGTCTTCCCAGCCCCAGAAGGACCAATAAAACCGTAGATCCGGCCTTTCTCAATCCTCAAATCAATATCGTTTAAAACTGGTTTTTTCCCGAAACTTTTGCTTACCTGTTCAATGGAGATCGTCGTTTCCATCACCAAAACCTCCTGAAGATAATGAGTAATGACTCACTTATTATCTTGCCACTTCAGCCACTAATCGTCAATAAAAAGTGAGCGGTCACTTTAACTTTTAAACTATAAATCTGTTATAAATTATTCCAATTGACAAATTTTTGTGTTATCCGGCGAATTTAAGGACGGCATCATTACAGCCGAAACGCAGGCCACCGACTACCCGACAACAGGCAGCGACTTTCCGGAATACGAACCGCGCGGATGCCCACGGGGAGCGAGCTTCTCCTGGTATACATACAGCCCGAACCGTGTGAAATTAAATTACCTTACATCCGCGGCGATCTTTATGAACTATGGAAAGCGGAACGGGCGAAAAGTCCATGACCCGGTAACGGCCTGAACCAATATTGCCGGTGATGAAGCAAAACGGGCCCGATATGTAGGGGCAAGGGGCAAAAGCGGGTTTGTGCGGGCCGATTGGAAAACGGCCATTTACGAGGTGCAGCCTTATTTTTTGGAAAAGGCTGCGGGCTTAAGCCTTTATATAAAAGAAACGTTTTGCCTTGCTTTAGTAACGGAATAATCCTGAAAAGTTTTATCAGAACCGTTCCCGCTCTCTTCTTGTAACCGAAATGGTCCTGAGACGCTTTTTCAAAACCGTTCCCGCTCTCTTTTTGTAATCAAACAGGTCATGAGATGTTTTTTCAGATCCGTTGACACTTCATTTGGCTTTGTTTTTATAGCTGTATATGTCTCTGAATTTATTTTTTCGCCATTCCGGTGTTATTCTTACTATAGAAGGTTTCCTTTCACTTTATTGTACGATGAAGTAAAAAGAAACAATCAAAAACATTGCAAAGGAGTAGAAAAAATGAGGGAAAATCAATTCGACAAAGTCAAGAATGGAAAAGGATTTATCGCCGCTCTTGATCAAAGCGGAGGAAGTACTCCTAAAGCATTGGCAAACTACGGCATATCAAAAGAGGCATATACAACTGAGGAAGAAATGTTTGATCTGATCCATCAAATGCGGACAAGGATTATCACTTCTCCGGCTTTTGACTCCAAATACATCCTTGGTGCCATTTTATTCGAACAAACAATGGATCGCCAAATTGAAGGAATGTATACTGCTGAATATTTAGCTGAGAAAAAAGGCATTGTTCCCTTTTTAAAAGTAGATAAAGGACTGGCCGAACCTGCTGACGGCGTACAACTTATGAAGCCGATTCCGAATTTAGATACTCTGCTCCAGCGCGCAAATCAACATCATATTTTTGGTACAAAGATGCGCTCGGTCATTAAAGAAGCGAATCCAGAAGGTATTAAGGCAGTCATGGATCAGCAATTTGAAATTGCAAAACAAATTATATCAGCTGGTTTAGTCCCTATTATTGAACCGGAAGTGGATATTCACAGCCAAGACAAAGAAAAATCCGAAGAACTATTAAAAGTCGAACTGCTGAACCATCTGAATGCTTTATCTGAAGATGAAAACGTGATGCTGAAATTAACGATTCCTACGTCTGCAAATGCCTATAAAGAGTTGGTCCAACACCCGCGTGTTTTCCGCGTTGTGGCACTTTCCGGCGGCTACTCCCGCGAAGAAGCCAACAAGAAATTGAAGGAGAATGATGGAATCATCGCAAGTTTCTCCAGAGCATTAACCGAAGACCTGAATGTTGACCAAACGGCTGAAGCATTTAATGCAGCCTTGGAAAAAGCAGTAAAGTCTATTTATGATGCATCTGTCAATAAAAATTGATTAGGATCATAAGTTGTCCTGCTGATTCCAAGTAATATTTTGGGAACATCCGGAAAATAGTCTGCCGGATGTTATTGCAGCTGGTAACGATCACAACCAAATTTGCCGCAAAGAAAAAGAATCCATTTTGAAAAAATGTTCATCAAAATGGATTCTTTTTCATTTTTTTATTAAAAAGCCAGGTTCGTGATCAACGTTGATGATCACGAACCTATCCGAGGTAGGGTTCAGGATACATCACACCCACCTGTTATACGCAGTAATGGCAAGTAAAAAGAGAATCGTGCCGAAAAAAGTATAAAGATGGCTCCACTGGGGTGCGTGAACAAAAAATCCATGAGATTCTGCCAACCCTTCATACGTTCGGAAACGGGCGGCTCGGAAACGCATAGAAATGCAGGCTGGCAAAAATCAGATCCAGATACGTACCTAAAAGAGAGGCAAATACCATTGTTGAAATATATTTACGCTTCACGGGTCGAAACCACCTTTTTGGCAAGGACCGCGAGTTCGAGTTTTTCCAATGTTTTGCAATATTCACGAAAAATCTCCCCCTGAACCGGTTCATGCAGCGGCCCCAACATGTCTGCCACATCCCAGCTTTTATACCAGTCTCCCGGCTCCGCTTCCGGATGGCTCACATTTTTCCAGGCATATTCCAGCTCCGGGCTGTAAATCCTTGCAGCTCCCGGCTTCAATTTGCATGCTTTTAACTTCAGCTGATATTTTCCGGGCAATCCCTCATGGATATTGTTGAAAATCTCCGGCCAGTAATCTTTCCGCGACCCGGTGTGCGGATGGCGACGCGCCCAATTTTCAATGCGCCCGTGCCGCTCCATGTTTCCAAACAAAATCATATACAACCGCTTTCCCAATAAAATGCGCTCCTCTAAAGACCCGAACGCGTGCAGCGTCTGCCCCGCCAGCTGCAGTCCACCACCCTCCTCATATGGGAACAAGATTTGGTTAAATAAAAACATATCTTGCAGCTTAAACTCGATGGTATTGAGCACTTCTTTTTGATATTTAGCATTTTTGACAACCCGTTTCTCCAAATAACTCTGTTCATTGACGACCATCGCGATGGCAAGAAGCGCATTGTCGCGAAAAGTCCAATAATCCTGCCAAACCGCTTCCATGAAAAATGACACATGCAAATACGGCAGCAAATGAAAAAGCGGCCGGCCCTGCCTCATGCTTTCATGGTACAGCAGCATTTGCGGATACACATCCTGGAATATGAGCCAGTTCCCGCGTTCCAAAAAAGCAAAAAAACGATTGCTTATCTTTTTCCGATAATAACCGTGAAAGCAATTCCCCTTTTAAATCCGTCATACTCCATCCGCCGTTGCGCGACACCATATGCCCGAGAAATGCCCAATGAATTTCCGGATGAAGATGATAAAAATCAAGATACGCTTTCGTTCTTGTCACATTATTCGTGTTCAGCTCTGCAGTGTGCCGGCGGATTTGCTGAATTAAAATCGCTTCCCCCTTTTTTAATTCAACAGGCTTTTCCGTAGTTTTCTTCAATGCCGCTTTAATTCTTTCAACCGGTGTTTTTTCCCGGTGCCTTGTAAAAAAAATCATTTTCGGATTTGGTGGTGCAATGGTCAACACGGACAAAGGGATCAAATGGATCATCGATAAGCTGAAAAAAGACCAGTCCCCTGACGGCTCGTGGGCCTATCCATTTGAGACCGGTATAACGACGGATGCATATACGATCATTTTATTACGGACATTAGCTGTTCATGAAGAGCGATTAATCCAAGGGCTTGTCCAAAGAATTTTAAGCAGGCAATCTAAAAAAGGGGCGTGGAAGCTTTTTGCCGACGAAGAAAACGGGGGAAATATCTCGTCAACGCTTGAAGCCTATTACGCACTGCTCGCTTCGGGATACGTAAAACGGGACGATCCGAGGCTGCTTTCCGCTAAAACTTTCATTTTAGAGAGCGGGGGGATCGAAAACACGGGCATGTTTACAAAAATCATGCTCGCCATTACCGGACAGTACAAATGGCCGGCCGTTTCCCCCCTGCCGGTTGAAATGATCTTACTACCGCCTTCCTGCCCGATCAATCTCTACCATTTTTCCGTATTCGGCCGGGCGAATCTGGTCCCGATCATGATTCTCGCTTCCCTGAAATTCAGCATGAAAATGGCGGGCAGCCCAGACCTCAGCGATTTATTTTCGCAGAAAACCCCGCAGTACCTGTGGCCGGGGAGCAAGGAAGTTCTCAAGTTTATTGAGAAAGAGCTGAAAAAATTAAGTGAAATTCCGGAACAACTGCATCTTGAAGCACTTGACCGCGCAAAAAAATATATGCTCGGGCGGATCGAACCGGACGGCACTTTTTACAGCTATTTCAGCTCCACCTTTTTAATGATCTTCGCTTTGCTGTCGCTCGGCCATTTTAAAAACGGCCCGATCATCCAAAATGCCGTGAAAGGATTGCTGGCAATGAAAACGACAATCGGCGGGTTACCCCATATGCAATATACAACCGCCAACGTTTGGAATACCGCCCTCATCAGCTATTCGCTTCAAAACGCCGGCGTTTCCCCGGAAGATGAAACCGTTGCAGCGGCCAACCGTTATTTGTTCACCCGCCAGCACAACCAGTACGGGGACTGGAAAATCCATAACCCGCTCGTCTCTCCGGGCGGCTGGGGGGAATCGTGCCTGAGCGATATCCATCAAACCTATATTCCGCTCCATCACAGCACCCTCACACATACCGCATGGGCACTCGACGCGCTAATTGCCGTTTTGGACCGGCCGGCAGAAGAAATCAATCGCGGCATCACGTATTTGCTTTCATCCATTGCGAAACGTGACTGGACAACTGAATACCCAAAAGGGCAGGGCATGGCCGGCGGATTTTACATCCACTACCACAGCTACCGCTACATTTTTCCTCTTCTGGCGCTGGGGAATTATAGGAGGAAGTATCAATAAAAATGAAGCAGAATGGGTTGTTTGTTCTATGTGACAGCCTATTTTTTCTAGAAAATCGCTTACAATTTCCTATACTATTCACTACTATATGCCCATTAACTTTTAAATAAAGATTTTTCACAATAATTGTACAAATATAAAAATACTTACATAACAGGGGGGTGAAAAAATTTTAAAGTTTGGTTTTGCTAGAGGCGGACCTATAAGCGTGAAGATGCAGAAAATTAGTTTACTGGTATTTTATCATGCGCTAACATGATCACAATAAAATTTTCATGTCCCTGTATGTTCAGCAAAAGGAGACAAAAGCCATGATAAAAAAGGCGAAAAAATGGCTCAAAACTTTTATGCTGGTTGGTACAGCAGCTGTACTCAGTCTTTCTTTCAACACAGATACCTTTGCAAAGGAAATCAAAACACCATCTACATCTTACCGGTCCATCATTGAAATTGAAGATTGGGGGGCAGCCATTACAAAAGTCATTGCAGACCTTGGAAAACCTGTTCCGCAGGGTTCAGTGTCAACCGATACATTCAAAGTCCATGTGGTCAGAAGTGATGAAAGGCTGGCTACGCTATTTTTGGAAGAAGGCGACCGTATCGTTACAAAAGCTTATGCTTCCGACAAATGCGGACATCCGGCAAAAATGGGAAAATATGTTGTGCTGGAAATGAAAATCGCCCCGGATGATACTTTAGGCTCTGCCCTGAATTATGATGCCGCGGGCACAAGATTTAACGATTGGATTGACTATAATTATACCATCACCCAGCAAAAAGCGATTATAACAAAAGCTGGAACCATTCAAGGATTGGTTATCAAGAAATTGGCAGGTGAAGAAAGAATCCTCGTAGACGAATTTGATACGGGAAAAGCGACTTACGGCGATATTACATTGCCTTATGCCTCTGGCTTCATGGTGCCGGCGAGGGCGGTACGGATCCAACTAATCCAATCTCAGCAAATAAAGCGGACAGTTTTGCATCCAAAAAGACACAGTCCTATTTTGGCGGCGCTTACGTATTGATTCCGCAGGCGCGAACCTTTTGGATGGATGGATTAACCGGAAAAGCTGATGGAACATCAAAATATGAATCAGCAGTGATGTCCCTCATAAAAGACTATGTTACAAAACATAAAGACATTGATCCGAACAGAATTTATGTCGGCGGGGACTCAAACGGCGGCTATATGACAATGCTTTTAATCCGTGATTATCCGGGATACTTCGCAGCGGCTTTCCCTACTTGTGAAGGCCTGAATGATTCTTTAATTACAAATGCAGATATTCAAAACATCATGAAAACACCAACGTGGTTTACTGCTGCTAAAACAGATACAACGTTGCCACCGGCAAATTACTCTATCCCAACCTATAACCGTTTGCTTCAAGCCGGTGCAAAGAATGTATACTTATCGCTGTTTGATGACGTCCATGATACATCAGGGTCATATAAAAATGCAGACGGTACCCCTTATGAATATAACGGGCACTGGTCTTGGATCTACGTATACCATAATGAGTGCAAATGGTTATAAACGGAAAAACAACTACCATTATGGAATGGCTGGCTTCGCAGTCATTGAAAAAATAACGATAAGGGGAAGTTCCAAACCATTTTGGAGCTGCCCCTTCTTTCAATGCATTCCTTTCCACTGGCCCTGGTTTTTGGATGATTTTTCTTTTTTCGCTTTTTCCTTATGGATCTGGTTTGCAGCTGCACTTCCGGCCCCGTCGTCTAATTTTTGCAATTCCCTTGAGAACTCGTCGTCTGTTTTTGCGGAGTCAAAACCCTCTTTGTTCTTCTGCGCCGCATCGTTTTTCTTCGTCCGTTTCGGCATGCGTTTCCCTCCTTTTATGTTTAGTATGGGGAATGCAAAACGAAATATTCCGGTACGAGGTATCTTTCTTCCGTTGTTTGCATGAAAATCCTATAATAAAAAGCAGAATAATTAAATCAGGAGTGAAAAACATGCTGCCTTCTTTATTCATCGCGCACGGCGCCCCATTATTGGCGATTGAAAAAAACGAATACACCCAGTACCTGCAAGAACTTGCACAAACATTGCCACGCCCGAAAGCCATCGTCATTTTTTCTGCACATTGGGCATCTTATGAACAAAAGGTCAGTGAAGTTGAACAATATTCCACCATCTATGATTTTTATGGTTTTCCGGATGCATTGTATGAAATCCAGTACCCCGCTAAGGGCGAGTTAGGGGTTGCAAAGGAAATCGAGAAATTATTAGCGGAAAGCGGCATTTCCTACAGGGTGGAAAATGAACGTGGTTTGGACCATGGCGCATGGGTGGTTCTGCACCTCATGTATCCGGACGCAAATATCCCGGTTGTAGCAATGTCCGTCAACCCGGAAATCCTGCCGCAACAGGCTTACCAGATCGGAAAGGCGCTGTCCGCCCTAAAAGAAAAAGATATATTGATCATTACGAGCGGCGGCACAGTCCATAATTTGAGAATGGCCAATATGGCTTCGGACGAAAATGCCGCAGACGATTGGGCGGTCGATTTTGATAAGTGGCTGGAAAAACATCTGAAAGCATGGGATACGGAGTCCCTTTTCAACTATGACACCCTCGCCCCATTGGCGGAGCTCGCTGTCCCGCCATACGGAGCAGAACATTTCCTCCCAATATTTTACGCCATGGGGGCAGGCGACGCCCGGAAAAAAGCCGTGCTTTTGCACCGAAGCTACCGATACGACAATTTAAGCCATTGTGTTTGGCGGTTTGAGTAAGGCAAATGACTATTGATGGGAGACTTGCACATGTCCATTTATGATTATCCTTTTGAGAGATTAACTGGAAACAAAGAAGAATCGCTGTCGAATTATAAAAACCAGGTTTTGCTTATTGTCAACACTGCAAGCAAATGTGTTTTTACGCCGCAGTACGTACATAGGCGCCAAATGCCGTCCTTTCATATGGTCCGCCGTTTGCCGCCACAATCGAATCCCGGTAACGGTGCATCGTGTTAATGTCTTCTTCCATTGGGCCCGGCGTTTTGTAACGCGTCCCGTAGTAGCTGCCTTCCTGCGCGTAATCAATCCGGTACTTGGCATCAAAAATGTAATTGAACGTGTAGTCCTTGCCCTTCTTTTGGATTTGCAGCATCGTGTCCGGCTTTTGCGAAATCGTCGGCAAATCCCCCTCATACTTCTGATACGTTAAAATGATCTGCTCCACTGTAACCGGATGTTCATACACTCTTTCTGCCTGGCGATTCGTTTCCAAATTCACAAACAGTCCATCCCGATTCACTTGGACAACGTTTTGGCTGATCAACTTATATTTGCGGCTAAGCATCTGCCCCAGCTTAAGAAAGGTCCAATATTCATACAGTGTCGCTACATCTTTCACAGACATTTGATAGATTTTCCCATGCAACATCAGTCCTTTTGAGACGTTGAGAAAAATTTGTAAGGCATCCCGGTATCCCGGCGCCATCTGCATGACCAAACTCATCACCGAGTGGTCGAGCTTTCCGATCCCAAGCCAAAAAGCATTTCTCAATTTGGTCATGTTGTCAATTCTTTCAAGCAAATCCGGATCCGGCTCTCCCCTCCACTTTTTATTTTCTACTAAAATCGCATTCTCTAAGTCTATCAATTTATGCGTCAGCCGCTCCATCATCCACTTCACATAGCGGTTTTCAATCGTGTCATACGTGAGTGTTTTCTTGATCCGAAGCCCTTTTGTCGGCATGACGACTTTATGGCCAAGTGAAATGTCACGAGCCACTTCAACAAACACTTGCGGATGCTTCCGCAAATTGTTTCGTACGGCTGCATCAATTTTTGTTAATTGATAGCCTCTTGCCCTTTCGTAAGTTTTTTGCAACTGGTGATGGGGCTGGCGTTCAATCCGTGAAACTGCCTGGATAAACTGCTGAAAATGCTTGCTGATCAAACGAAAGTATTCGGTCTTAGAACCGTCAAGCTTTAGCCTAGCACTGAGATAGGTTTTTCGTATAAAATGAAAGGCCAAGTTGTAAATCTCATCGCTCACTTATTCTAAAAGCTTCAAGTAATCTTTCTTATAATCCAGCTTCACTGGAAAAATTTCGAGCATCACTTCGAGCAGTTTCTCATCACCGGAGCGAATTTCAAAAGTCGTGTACCCCCACTTCATTTTGAAATTGCAGATTTCCCATTAAAATGGTTTGGCTTCCGATTTTGACTGGCGAAATAGCTTGTCTCAACAGCGGATGCTCATGATAAAAAGATAACGCAAGTAAAGTTTTCGGTACAATGATAACTTGATAAATACCATTTTCGAAAAAAATCGGCCGCACTTCGAGGCTAGGCGTGAGCTTTTGTACAACAAGATCAAACACTTGAATGTCCTGCACTTCCTTCCCTTGAACGAAAAACCGCATCGTTTCATGGAAATCCATTTTCCAATATTGCTTCAGCCCTTCAAATCGTTCATGATACGGCTTCTCTTTGATCACAAGCGAAAAATCGCAAGTTTCGATTTTGACCAATTCGACATCATCACGAGATCCAGAAGGAAGTGAAGCCATCTTCTTCAAGCCTCCTCAGCATCTCAACAACTTTTTCCGCACTCATGCGATACTTTGCATTTTCGATGTCTTCTTCCGATGGTTCATCATATTGTTTATTTGTAAAAATGGTAAAAAGGGATTTCAGCATCCGATCGAATCTTGAATCACTCCCTGCAATCCGTGGCAAGATTTTTTGCAAAATGCAGTGATCCAACGCTTCATTAAATTCCATTAAATGGTCTTCTTCGTTATACGCCAAGTAAAAACAAATCTCATCCCGCACACGGTAACCGACTTGTGCATTGGTTAGTTGCAATGCCTTGTTGATTTTGACTAAAACTTGGGTCGCATCTTCTACCATTTGACGATGTACTTGAAAAACATCTTTCAAATATAAATATTTGGATTGCAACCGATCTTGTGTGATTGGAATGGGCTCCACCGTTTCGAGTGCATCCAGGAAGCTGAAATGGTCTAACTCCACCCGATTAATCTCGATCGTATTCGCGCGGTCTAACACTTTTTTACTGAACGGATGGGTCGTTTCATCCATATTGACCGTGCCAATAATGTAGAGATTAATTGGCAGCGTCAGGTTCAATCCTTCATCTTTTGGAAATAGATTGGAAGAAATGTTCTCTCCCGCTTCCCATCTTCGACTTTCCACCACACTCAAAATATCACTGAAATAATACTCCACCCGCGCCAAGTTCATTTCATCTAGTAGCACGAAATACGGCAAGGTCGGATACTCCTCAGCTCTTTTGATCACTTTCGTTAACGGCCCCTCTATAAACTCTCCCTTGATATCCGTGTAACCAAGCAAGCCCGAACCATCATTCCAATCCGGCCGAATCGGAATTAACGTAAATTGCCCAGTTTGTTCTGTTGCACCAAGACTTTCCGCAAACCATTGCGCCATTTTTGTTTTTCCTGTTCCGGAATACCGGAAAGAATAACAAAAGGCTTCGTCCTAAGCGAGAGATAAAGGTTAGCAACTTCGGTTTTGGTGTAGAAGAAGCCTTTGCTTGTGATATAGTGATGAATGTGGATGATGAGGTCGTTGTCGGGTATGTACATTTTAGGAGACTCCTTTATATCCGGCGCTTCTTGAGAAGGCGAATATGGGCTGATCATTTTATTTACTTCATTTGGAAATCGATCCTCGAACAAATCAAATAATTGATAAACAAAATGATCTGATAAATTGAAAAAGTATCCTTGATTCAAATCCCCTTTTACATTAAAAGGTCCTCTTTCTTCGATCCGCCACTCAAGCGGAATTTCATCTTTTTGAATCGCTGGAACAAAATCAAAATAGTTAAGACCAAGTAAGTAACCATCTTCTTGCCATTCCGTGCTTTTAATTCCAGAAGGTTTCGGCGCTTCAATAGCTTCTTTGGTTACAATTCCAACAGACTTAACCTCTTTTTCTGAGTAACAAAAAACAATATCTCCCTCATGCGCTTCTAGCAATCTGATATGGTGATGCATGATGGTATCTCTTTGGGATTTTTGTGGCACCCAAAGGAACGATCCCTCTTTTTCTTCGTGATGTGTTTTCCCTTGATTCACCCACCAAAAAGAAGGTTTGGGTTTCTTTTGGTCATGGGTTTGAAAAATCACCTGATAAACAAATGGCTTGTTGGTTTGGTAAAAATCGATATATTCCGCCAATTCATCCGGCACTTGAATCGGCTTTTTCTCTGTATCACTCCGGTTTTTTCTTAAAAACTGATAAGAAGTTTTAAAGGTTTGTCTTAATAAATCTTGTAATGCTTTATTTTCATCATAGCGCAATTGTAAGGATGATGTAGACGCATCATTTCTTGGACGATTCACCAAATGCGCTTGATAGGTCTGTCCATTAATTAGCAAATGAATCGGTACCCTTTCCCCAACCTTCAATGACTGATTGCCATTTGCCTTATCGAAATCTTCCCAAAAATCATATGGAATTTGGGTACCAATCCTAAAAATAGACCAGTCTACTTTCTTCCTGCCAATTAGATCTTTATATTCAGGTTTTGACCAGCTACGGGTTTGTTTGAACAATTCTGTCACCAACTATAAAAGTATTCGAGTTTTACATAATTTTCACTCTGCGTCAAAATAATCGGAATCAATACTTTTAACAATATACTCGGCTTTCTTATATACCCCAATATTATAATCAATCATTAACTCTGCTAAAGTTTTTCCATCAATTAAAACGATTCGTTTTTCAATCCTTTTAACATACTCCTTAGCTTCTTCCGTGAATCTTGAAGTTGTGATTAATACACCCTTCCGAGCTCGATTACCTTCTAAACTCCCAGTAAATGCTTGTACAATTGGTCTTCCAACTGGTCCTTCCCATCTCTTTGCTTGAATATATACAACATCTAGACCCAATCGATCTTCCTTAATAATGCCATCAATCCCATCATCTCCACTTTTACCTATCGCTTGTCCTGCATCATCGTAGGTACCGCCATATCCCATTGCTAGCAGTAAATCGATCACTAACTTTTCAAAGAAAGTTGGCGAACAACTCTTTACGGTTTGTAAAAGTTCTTATATAAGACCTTTTCTTACATCCTGATAACTTTTGTATAGGTTTTCTTCAGGGGAAAGATTTGTTTCAATCGACCTGGGCAATGAGTAATCATCTTCATTCTGGCTGCTGCTGTTATCAGTTCCATGAAATTCTTGAAACTCTTTATAACGTTCCAAATAATTTACATCTATTTTATCAGGATGCTCATTTAAAACATCTATGCCACGCTGTGTTATATAAAACTTTCCTCGTCCAGCGCTTTCTAACAAACCCGCTTTTTTCAAATATGTTTGAGCCCAACTTATTCTATTTTTATATTTTATTGGTCCACTCGGTAATAACTCCTCTCTTTCCTCATCTGTTAATTCAAAAAGATTAGCGAGCTTTTCGTATATTTCCTTTAGTGTATGTTCTTTTTCATCTCCTAAAATCCGTAAAAATGGTAACATAAATGTCTGATAGTCCGGTATCGTCATTTTTCAACTCTCCTATAAGACTTTTCCAGATTGAAAAGAGATATTCTTATGGAATATTTCATTCCCTTAAACCTTTTCAATACATGTACCCTGACCATGACACGATAAGCTAATCAATGTAAAAAATATTACACACCTAAAATTGAATCTATTGGTGTTTAAAACAACAAAATATATTACTGTCAATTTTTAAATTGATAGAAGGCTAATCATAGACAATTATAGCTTTTGATTAGCCTAAAACCATTTATTTCCCTGAAACTCTCAAAAGAAATTCACTGACATCATTCTCTGGTCCTTCAAAGCGAACATCCGTATCAATTGCTTCAAAATGCTTGCGGGCAAACTCGATTTTTGCCAGCTCAGTCGGGCGTAAGAATTCTTCAATATCCGTTCCTTTCGTTTCCAATACGAAATACAATTTTTCTTCTCCATCTTTGTTGATGACGGCAGCCCAGTCCGGATTATAGCTGCCAATTGGTGTGTCGATTTTAAACCAATCCGGCAATTTTACATACACTTTAACATGTTCATCGGATTCAAACCGTTTTGCAAATCTTGCTTCAATATCCGAGTCATAAATGACATGGTCATATGGGGATTTCGTACTTTCAACTGCGTTATCATTTAAATAAGCCAGCAGTTCTTCGTTTTGAAAAAGCTCTACTGCATAGTAGTCATCATCCATCTTGTAATATTTAATTCCGTCACGAAGGATCAGCTTCATCTCTTTTTGGATGATTTTCGTGATCTCCTCAATAAACTTTTGTGGGTTGTTTTGAAAATCTCCCAGTCGTTTGCACCCAGTCAATATCCGTACTATTGTTTTTCGTGTTAAGTTTGTACGGTTTTGCAGTTCCGTAATGACATCCGGCAGGGGCTGCTGTACTGTGACATAATTTTCAAATCCCTCTCCGACAACCACCGTTTGCAAACCGGTCACCCTATCTATGGATGAAATGGCGTCTTTTCGACTAATGATCCGGATTTTATCAATTTTTTTCATTTTTTGTATGCTTCTGATTGAATTTTGAATCAATTCTTTGCTATCAAAATCAATAGAATAAACGGTTTTGTATTTGATTTTATCCCACAGTTCAAGAAATGCTTCGCTGTTGATAACCTCTTTATTTAATTTTACATGTTTCTTATTGCTTGCATCCCGTATCGGCAAACTTTCGGTTATGCGTTTTAATTCTTTTAAAATCACCGGCTGCCAAGGTTTGAATGCTTCCGGGATATTGATTTGATAATTGGCAAGCTCTTCTTTTAATGTGGATGTTGCTTTGTCTTTGTCATTGATGTAATCATGGGATTTTAAATATGCATAAAGCTCCTCGGATCGTTCGTAACCTAAAGGTACCGGTTCCTCTGTTTCTGCCTCTTCATACACTAGGCCTGCAAAAGCGTGTTTTTCAATTTTCCCAAATGTTACAGATGTTTCTTCTTCCAATTCAGACTGCAACTTCGCAACAAATTCTTCATAAGATTCATTGGCCATAACCGTTAATGTGTTCACATTGTAATCGGAAACCCGCTCGCCATTTTGGTTAACCGCCAGGCGAAGGCCGCGGCCAATCTCCTGTCTTCTACTTACATATGTGCCGCCCGAATCTTTCAGTGTACAAATTTGAAAGACGTTTGGATTGTCCCAGCCTTCCCGTAAAGCAGAGTGGGAGAATATGAAGCGAAGCGGTTCATCAAAGCTAAGCAAGCGTTCTTTATCCTTCATGATCAGACTGTATACATCCGTATCTGCCTGCGTATTCCCTTTTGTATCTTTTAATTTTCCTTTTTTATCCTGAGCAAAGTAGCCGTTATGGATTTTTTCCACGTCGATATCTACATCAATGTCATTAAACAACGTGCGGTATTTTGGCTTCTGAATTAATTTCCGATATTCTTCTTCAAACATGACCGCATACTTGCCTTTTACCGGATTCCCATCTTTGTCGTAGTCCCGATAATTGGCCACTTTATCGATGAAAAACAGACTTAATACCTTAATGCCCCGAGGATTCAAACGCAGTTCTTTATCCAAATGTTCTTCGATCGTTTTATGAATTTGATATCGTTTGATCGTGTCATCATCGATTTCGCCAAGGGCTTCACCAATTTTCAAAATATTCCCGTTTACTTCTATTGATTCGTTACCTTCTGCCCAATCGATCTGCTCAATACGGTAGTTCCGGTAGATATCCCGCTCACCGGAAATATCATACAGATCATCCCCATACTTCACCGTTTTTGCTGTACGCTTTACTTTTCCGTTCTTATTCACATCTAATTCGACTTTGGCTTTGCGTTCTCTTACTTCAAGCAATTTAATGTACGGTACATTAAAAGAAGGTTCCGAACGAATCGACATTACTTCAATTTTTTTAACGAGTTTTTCATTATACGCATCGACAGCATCGAGACGATAAATCATATTATATTTATCTACATGTGTTGCCGAATAGCGCAAGGTGCACATAGGTTGCAGCGATTCAATGGCCTCTTTTGATTTCGGTGTCGTGTCTACACTTTGCGGCTCATCAATGATTACAATCGGGTTTGTCTGTTGAATAAATTCAATTGGGCGATAGCCATTCAGGCGGTCATTAGGACGATGAATAACATTGGCTTTATCTTCTTTTTTTGGATCCTCAAAACTTTTGCGGAATGCATCGATGTTAATGATCATCACCTGAATCGCAGTTGCCGTGGCGAAACTGCGTACGCGGTCAAGTTTTTCCGAGTCGTAAATAAAATATTCAAGTGGCTGTCGGTCATACAGTTCATGAAAATGCTGCTCCGTCATTTGCAGAGATTTATAAACGCCCTCACGGATGGCAACCGATGGAACGACAACCACAAATTTTGTAAACCCATATTTTTTGTTTAACTCATAAATGGTTCGTAAATAAACATATGTTTTACCCGTCCCTGTTTCCATTTCAATTGTAAAATTCATTCCATCTAAAGTTTCACTCTTTGGAAGGCCGTTTCTCATTTGCACTTGCTGAACATTTTTTAAAACTTCATCAGCTGTTAAGTCAAGCCGGTTGCCAATTCCTAAATCCGTTTGAATCATGCCGGCATCTTCACCATAAAAGACGGTAAAATTAGACTGACGGACCGGCTGGCCATTAAAAATTTGGACAACAGAATCAATCGCACGAAGTTGGTAAGCAAGGTCGGATTGAAATTGAAGCTTCATCCTTTACACACTCCTTACGTCCGTGATCCCGTTTTTCTTTAATGTCTGAATGGCATTTGTTTTGACAGAGTCATTCAGAAAACCGGTTTCTTTGAAAATCACTTTTGAATCAAAATCTTCCGGCTTGAGTTCGATGATTTTATGAACCAGATCTAAATCAATTTCATTTTCCAGGCATAACAGGACTGAACCAAACCCGACATTATAAATTGTTTTTTCATTCACTTTTACTTCTTCAATCGGTATAGTAAGCGGAATCCCGATCTTTAATAAAATTTCATACAGTAAATCTTCCTGGGTCCGGTCGAATTTAATGTTATCTTGAAGTTCAAACAGATCCTGCTCAAGATTTGCCGTCTCAGGATCCCATGTTTTCACGTTTGAGGAATCGAGTTTAAATACTTTGAAACCAATGTCTAAATCAGTCTTCCCTGTTTCTTCTACTATTTTATCCCCGGCACGACGGATACGTTCTTTGCCAATTTCGCATATATTTTTGTAACCCGCTTTATAAGCTTCCGATTTTTCATCAGTTAATTCAGGAAGCTGGACCATGATAAATTTGCGCCTACCGTTATCTTTCAGGTTAAAATCCATCAGCGCGTGGGCCGTGGAGGCTGACCCGGAGAAAAAGTCCAGAACAATGCCGTTTTTGTCGTTTTCCAAACCTGCTAAAGTAAAGAGATGCTGTAAAAATTTAATCGGTTTTTTGCCGTTGCGGAACGGCACATCCCCCTCATAGCCGACATTATTAAAAGTGTCCACCATATCAATAAAATTGGCATACGGCACTTCAATGAAATCTGCTTTATCCAGCGGGACGCCCTGGAAATAAACGCCGTTCGTGATTTTTTCGGATAGTGGGCGCATAAAATACCGGTAAGGATAGCGGTCATTGCCCATATCCGGAACTTTGTACAGCCAGCCATAATGATCCGGTATGCCGTCTAAATACTTCATATAAAACCGCCCGCTGCTGTTTCCTTCTTTTAACGAGCCGCGGATGCTGATTCTTTTTAAGTTTTTTTTCGATGCGGGCAGTTTCTCTAATCGATATTGGGCAGGCGTAAAGACCTCCACTTTTTTATTACCCATCTCGATCACTTCAGCCGGAGGTTCCAGCTCTGTAATGGAATAAACATATTCTTCAATAGAAGAATTGTCTTTTTTCTTTTTGAATTGTTTATAACTGCTACTTTTCCTGTAGATTAAACAATACTCAACCACTTCATGGAAGTCTTTATCGCCTTTTAGGATCCGGTCTTCATGCCGTTGTTTAATGGAAAGGGCCGTTAAAAAATTGTCTTCGCCGAACACTTCATTCAGCAGTGATTTGAGGTTTGCAAATTCATTTTCGTCAATGCTTACAAAAATTGCCCCGTTTTCCGCCAATAAATTTCTCGCCAGTTTTAACCGTGGATACATCATATTTAACCAGTCTGTATGATATCTGCCATTTGATTCAGTATTGGACTTTGTAACTTGCTCAGTCACTTCTTTATAATTTTTAATACTATCCCTAAAATCATCTTTATACACAAAGTCATTTCCCGTATTATAGGGTGGATCAATATAGATCATTTTCACTTTCCCAAAATATGACTTCTGTAAAAGCTTTAATACCTCTAAGTTATCCCCCTCAATATAAAGATTTTTTGTCGTATCCCAGTTTTTGCTAGATGCTTTATCAGGACGTAGTGTGCCTGTCGAAGGAGTTTGGGCGAGTTTTAATGCCTGTGCTTTTCCGTGCCAAGTAAACTCGTATTTTTCTTTCGCCGTTTCAATTTCTTCTCCAAGAATAAGTTTTAATTTATCAAAATCAATCTTTCCTTCTGTTACGACTTCGGGAAAAAGCTGTTTTAATTTCTTGATGTTTTCTTGCGTGATATCCAGAGACTTTCCATCAAGTTTCTCCATTTTTTCTTTCACCTACTTTGTTAATTCTCTTTTTAATTTCGTTAATTGCTGTTTCAGTTTCTGAATGTGAATATTTAATTCTACTTTTTTGTTAAATTGCGTTTCTTTTTTTATTTTGCTTTTCAGCGTATGGATTTTTTCATCCAGTTTTTCGATTTCTTGAATTTTTTCCTTGTGCTTCGCCTGCTTTTCATCATTTTTTATCAATTGAAACCGGCCAATTAGATTGGCATATTGAAAAGCTTCAACTGCTCGGTCCAGATCTTTATATGCTTCATAAAAATTAGAGAAATTGATATTGATCAAATGAATGGATTGGATAAAATCTGATTCAAAATCGTTTTCTGCTTCCGGATCAAACCATGGCGTTTTGTGAATCCCCAATAGAACTGTTTTCGTCTTGTCGGTCTTATTAAGCCTCTTCATAGACGAGCTGACAACGATTCTATCACCAATACAATGTAAGGATGACAGGATTTGGCAAAGCACCATGGATCATTGTTTCCAGCACAGTGATTTGTTGTTCTGTCGTTTGTGCTCGTAGTTGTACGGTCATAAACATGATGCCTTCATGTTGATATTCTTCATTATGAAAAAGCTGGATATAGATCGTAGCTGGTGTTAACAAATAAGTCAGTTCAATACGCTCAACTTGTTTTGCCAGTACATTTTTTTCTTTTGGACTTAGGTCTGCTTGTTCATAAAACAGTTTCTTATCCAGCTTTCTTTTCAAAGCGGGGATCCGTTCTTCAAGCCCGATTTTTTTATAAAAGGCTGCCGTAGTCATACCGAATCATCCTTCTTCACTTAACGATGAGATAAGAAACAATTTCGAAATCCTGTAAATTTATATTTTCGCTTGTAACCAAACTATCCAATCCACCCAGGCTAAAATGTTGATGGTCATTTGTTGGTCCATTTTGCTGACAATTTCATCTGTTGCTTTTTCCAGCAACGCTTTGTACTCATCCATATCTTTACCTTCATGTGTTTCCTCATAAAACAGGCGGTATAGATTCCCTTCCACTTTATCATTGTCAAGGCATAGTGAGCGGTACAAATCCAACCAAACCGGTTTGTTTATTATCAAGAATCCCTCTTGGCATCTTTCCAAGCCCCTTTATGCTAATTCACTAAGATCAGACCAATTGTTTCGCGTTTGCTTTTTCTTTTAACTGATTAAAAAGTTTTTCTACTGTTCCAATGCCAACACTTTCATATTTTGCAAGAATAACAAGTTCTTGCGGAAGTTGGCCCACGGTATAAATTTCATCCTGATTTAACTGCTCAATAAATTTTGGAAAGCCGGTAAATTCCTCATTTGTAATGGGAACGGACGCTAAATCTTCAGTCACAATGATATGATCTGCTTTAAAAAATAAAAATAATTCCCCAGGTCGTTGCACAATAAGTTTTCTCCGTGCTTTTTCTTCTTCAACGTATATCTTTAACTCATCAAAAAAGTTTTTATCATTTGTGTCGTTATATCGCTTTACGTAGCGATGAAGACCTTCAAGGTCATTTGGTAATTCGCTCATGATGCGTGCCTGCTGAACGGCACCAAGCCGGATCAGGAAAGTTTCTGATTTTGGGAACCGCTGTGGAAGTAAAAAGGCATCTCTCAAAAAGTATGGGATATCAAGTGAATGGTCTTTGTATGTAATCGTCCACACAGTTGTAAAGCCTGGCAATTCTTTATGCGATCTGTCTTTCCCTTCCTTTTCTGTTTCTTCTGGATGATTTAATCGTTCTATTATTTCTTTTATTCTTATTGCAAGCTCTGCGATTTCAATTTGTTGTTCTAAATTTGGTACAGGATCCTTGTAATCCGGCACTTTAAGTTGCACAGGTCCATATACTTCAATGAACCACCTTGTTACCGAATACAACGCTTCCCAAGACAACAGAGCTTCGGAAAGACGGAACATGCGGGCATCGTGCGCAGCTTCATTCCCTTTTTTCCGAATTGTATGTAGGGCATCCCGAACTTCTGGTGTCAGGTATCCATTTTGATCTAAAATGACGATTCTATCCATTAAGGTCATTTGCGGGATTTCCAACAAATGCTCCGCCTACATCGCCGGCTTTAAAATATTTTCGACATACACTCTTGAATGGGTTAGCATCATACGCGGACTCGTAAAAACAGTCTTCTCTAATTCATTTGCCAAAGAAGCCAATTCTTTCGACACTGGCGCAAGAAACTGATAGAAATAGGAGTATTGGCTCATTTTTCCTCCCTCCGAAAGTTTCAGATATTATTATTTTATCATTGCTTGTCCAGTAACTGCAGGGCCATTTTATTACAGCTATTAATAGCGTGAACCTTTTAGCTTAGCTCTAACATTTATTTTATCCTGTAACCTTTCCACAGTATGGAAATCTGAAATGAATTTCTACAGATCTCGGACTCTTGAATAAAGCCCGGGAGAAATTGGAACATATCATTGATGTGCTGCATGAGCCCTATAAAGGAAAGCTACAAAAGCCACGGACCTACAGGAAAAGAGCCTGCAAGAACGATCTTTCTGTCGCCAAACAACGCAAAACCGGCGCAAGGAAAATCCGGAAAGTTAATGGTAAAAAGTTGGGTCATGTTAAACGTAATCTGGGAATCATTGAAAACCTTGTTTCCAACGGTTCTCTATCTCTTCTAAGCAAGGATGAGTATCGCCAACTCTTTTTCATCAATGCGTTTTACCGCCAACAGGAAATAATGTATAGAAAAAAACTCCAGCGGATTGAAAGAAAATTTGGTGAAGGCAAGCGTAAATTCGGGTTGGGCCTTATTCGGGCAACCTTCAGG